>NZ_JBQQBZ010000021.1:0-123981 GCF_052245655.1 Streptomyces sp. 4N509B | reverse complement strand
GCGGAGGCGCGGGCGGTCGCGCCGAGCGTGGCGGCGGTGGCGGCCGTGGCGGCGGCGCCGGTCAGCAGGCGCCGTCGGGTGATGCTCATGGCTGGGGTCTCCCGGTGGGGTCGCGGGCGGTGGGGGGTCGGGGCGCGGCGGGGTGGCGGCAGCGCGGGCCGGCGAGGTCAGAGGTGGCCGACGCCGGCGCCGGCCGGGACGATCGTGGGCACGTCCTCGGCCGCGTCGAGGGTGTAGGCGTAGAAGGCTGACGGCTCCTCGACCACGCCACGCGTCTCGATCTCGTGGTTGCAGTCGACCAGGATGTTGTCGCGGGCGACCATCCGGCCCAGGTCCCCGCTGAAGTCCACCCGGCCGGGGTTGTTGACGCTGTGGAAGTAGTTGCCCTCCAGCACCAGGCCGGCGTCCATGGTGGAGGCCACGCCGTAGCTGTTGTCGAGGTAGTAGTTGTTGTAGACGTGGACCGGGTCGCCGAAGCGGACGCGCGGGTTGCGCTGGTCGGAGGCGTCGAAGAAGTTGTGGTGGTAGGTCACCCGCAGCCGGCCCTCGTCCTGGGCGGCGTTGCCGTCGTCGTGCCCGAGCAGCGCCGTCTTGTCGTGGTCGTGGAAGTGGTTCCACGAGACGGTGACGAGGTCGGAGCCGCGCTTGATGTCGACGGCGCCGTCGTCGCCGTTCGAGAAGTCGTTGTGGTCGATCCAGACGTGGTGGGAGAACATCTGGACGTTCAGAAGGTCGTCGGTCGCGCCGGAGAACGAGATGTTGCGGATGATGACGTTGTGCACGGCGTCGGCCGGCGGCGCGGTGACGTCCTCGTCCACCGGCAGGCCGATGTTCAGGCCGCCTCCCGTGAGGGCCGCGTCCTGGCCGACGCCCACGATCGTCTTGTCGGAGGCGACGTCGTGCATGCCGTCGCTGTCCCCGGTGGGGAGCGTGATCGTGCCCTGGACCTGCACGACCAGGGGTTCGGGACGGGCGATGTAGTCGAGGAACTGCTCGGTGGTGGTGGCCGTGACGACCTCGCCGCCGGCGCCGCCGGTGGTGCCGTTCTGGCCGAGCGCGTCGACGCTGGCGAAGCCGTCGGCGGTGGCGAGCGCGGCGGCCACGGGAGCGGTGGTCGGTGGGGCGGACGGGCCGGGGGCGGCGGGGGCCACGCCCTGCGAGACGGCGACGAACGAGGCGGCGGCGACGGCGACCAGCAGCGGCCCTCGTCGCGGATGACGGACGGAACGGCGGACTAACCGCACGGCGGATCCCTCCTGCGAGGCACGGAGTGGTGGGGGGGAACGCCCGCCGGGCGGTCGTCCTTCCGCCCGGCAAGCGCTTTCTATCGCCGGAAGGTAAGCGCTTGCTACGGACATGTCAAGAGACCGCGCACCGATCCCCACCGCGACGGCGCCGTGGGAGAGGCGTCCGGCTGTCCCGCCCCGCCAGGCCCTGCCGCAGCCCTGTCGGAGCCCTGCCGGGGGTCAGGAGGCGGTCAGCCTGCCGGGCCGACGACCGACGACGCGGCAGGCTTCGGGCGCGGGACGTCGCGCGCCCGCCGAGGGCGAGGGGACGGCCCTCAGCGCACCACGTGCCCGGCCTGGCGCAGAGCGCCCTTGACCTGCCCGATCCTCAGCTCCCCGAAGTGGAAGACGGAGGCGGCGAGCACGGCGTCGGCCCCGGCGGCGATGGCGGGCGGGAAGTGCTCCAGCCTGCCCGCGCCACCCGAGGCGATGACGGGCACCGTCACGTGCTTGCGGACGGCGGCGATCATCTCCGTGTCGTAGCCGTCCCTGGTGCCGTCGGCGTCCATGGAGTTCAGCAGGATCTCGCCGGCGCCCAGCTCGGCCGCCTGGTGCGCCCACTCGACGGCGTCGATGCCGGTGCCGCGGCGCCCGCCGTGCGTCGTGACCTCGAAGCCGGAGGGCAGTCCGGCAGAGGCGGCGTCGCCCTCACGGCGGCGGCGGGCGTCGACGGAGAGCACGAGGACCTGCCTGCCGAAGCGCTCGGCGATCTCGCGCACCAGCTCGGGACGGGCGATGGCCGCGGTGTTCACCCCGACCTTGTCGGCCCCGGCCCGCAGCAGGCGGTCGACGTCCTCGGCCGTCCGCACCCCGCCACCGACGGTGAGCGGGATGAACGTCTGCTCGGCGGTGCGGCGCACCACGTCGTAGGTGGTCTCGCGGTTCCCCGAGGAGGCGGTGATGTCGAGGAAGGTCAGCTCGTCGGCGCCCTCGGCGTCGTAGATCCTGGCCATCTCCACCGGGTCTCCGGCGTCGCGGAGGTTCTCGAAGTTGATCCCCTTGACGACGCGTCCGCCGTCCACGTCCAGGCAGGGGATCACTCGTACGGCAAGGCTCACGCGGCGGCTCCTGGAGATCGCTGAGCTCGGAGGGCTTCGAGCTCGACCTGCACCAGCACGCGGGAGTCGGCGAAGCCGGCGACCACCACGAGGGTGACGGCCGGGCGGACAGCGCCGAACAGGTCGCGGTGGGCCCGCGCGACCTCCTCCGCGTCGCGGGTGTGGCTGATGTACATGCGGGTGCGGACGACGGCCCCGGCGTCGAGCCCGAACGGCTCCAGTGCCGCGACCGCGTCGGCCAGGGCGGACCTGGCCTGTTCGTAGGGGTCGCCGACGGCGGCGGCCCCGGCGGCCGGGGGCATGGTGCCGGCCACCAGCACCAGGTCTCCGGCGGCCACGGCGCGTGCGGAGCCGAGGGCCTCCTGCCAGGGGTTCTCGTCGCTCTCCACACGCTCGATCGTCATGGCGCCGCCGCCTCCACGGTCTTCAGGGCCTCTTCCAGGGTGAACGCCCCGGCGTAGAGCGCCTTCCCGACGATGGCGCCCTCGACGCCCTCGGGTACCAGGGTGGCGATGGCGCGCAGGTCGTCCAGCGACGACACTCCGCCCGAGGCCACGACCGGCCGGTCGGTGGCGGCGCAGACGGTGCGCAGCAGGTCGAGGTTGGGTCCGGTGAGCGTGCCGTCGCGGTTGATGTCGGTGACGACGTACCGGGCGCAGCCCTCGGCGTTGAGCCGGTCGAGGGTGGTGAACAGGTCCCCGCCGTCCCGGGTCCAGCCGCGCCCGCGCAGCGTGGTGCCGCGGACGTCGAGGCCGACGGCGACGCGGTCGCCGTGCTCCGCGATGACCTTGGCGACCCACTCGGGGGACTCCAGGGCGGCGGTGCCGAGGTTGACCCGGGTGCAGCCGGTGGCGAGGGCGGCCGCCAGCGAGTCGTCGTCGCGGATGCCGCCGGAGAGCTCCACGCGCATGCCGCCGTCGAGCGTGGCGCGGACCACCTCGGCGATCTGGGCGCGGTTGTCGCCCGTGCCGAAGGCGGCGTCGAGGTCCACCAGGTGCAGCCACGTGGCGCCCGCGCCCTGCCAGGCGAGGGCGGCGGCCAGCGGGTCGCCGTACCCGGTCTCGGTGCCCGACTCGCCGTGGACCAGGCGGACGGCCTGGCCGTCGCGGACGTCGACGGCCGGGAGCAGTTCGAGAGCGGGCGTGGGCTGGGGTGCGGGGGTGGACATCGGGCGGCTCACAGGGTCTCGATCCAGTTGGTCAGCAGCTGGGCGCCGGCGTCGCCGGACTTCTCGGGGTGGAACTGGGTGGCCCACAGCGGACCGTTCTCCACGGCGGCGACGAAGCGCTCGCCGTGGGTGGCCCAGGTGACGAGCGGGGCGGCCATGGAGCGGCTGGCGGGCTCGGGCAGCTCCCAGTCGTGGACGGCGTAGGAGTGGACGAAGTAGAACCGCTCCGTGGGGGGCACGCCGGCGAAGAGCCGCGACGCCGCGGGGGCCTCGACGGTGTTCCAGCCCATGTGGGGCACGACGTCGGCCTTCAGCGGGCCGACGGTGCCCGGCCACTGGTCCAGGCCGTCGGTGGCGGTGCCGTGCTCGATGCCGCGGGCGAAGAGGATCTGCATGCCGACGCAGATCCCCAGCACCGGGCGGCCGCCCGCAAGGCGCCGGCCGACGATCCGCTCGCCGCGGGCGCGGACGAGTCCGTCCATGCAGGCGGCGAAGGCGCCAACGCCGGGGACGACGAGGCCGTCGGCGTTCGCCGCCCGGTCGGGGTCGCGCGTTATCTCGACCCGGGCGCCGACCCGCGCGAGCGCGCGCTCGGCGGAGCGGACGTTGCCGAAGCCGTAGTCGAAGACGACGACGTCCTTCGGGGGGCGTCCGCCGGTCCCGGCGCTCCCGGGGGCCGGGGCGGTGGCGACGGTGGTAGTGGTGGCAGTGGCGGTGGTCACGGGTGTCACACCTCCAGTCTCAGGGCTCCGGCCAGGAGGCACAGGCCGCTGCCGATGCCGAGCAGCACCACGACGCCGCGCGGCATCCCCTGCCGGTGGAAGGAGAACACCCCGCCGAGGAGGAAGAGGCCCGCGACGATCAGGAGCGTGGAGGCGGCGTTCACAGCGCCCCCTTGGTGGACGGGATGCCGGTCTGGCGGGGGTCGATCTCGCTGGCGAAGCGCAGCGCGCGGGCCAGGGCCTTGAACTGGCACTCGACGATGTGGTGCGCGTTCCGCCCGTAGGGCACGTGGACGTGGAGGGCGACCTGGGCCTGGGCGACGAAGGACTCCAGGATGTGCCGGGTCATGGTGGTGTCGTACGCGCCGATCATCGGGGCCATGTTCTCCGGCTCGCGGTGCACGAGGTACGGGCGGCCCGAGAGGTCCACGGTGACCTGGGCGAGGGCCTCGTCCAGCGGGACGGAGGCGTCGGCGAAGCGGCGGATGCCGCGCTTGTCGCCGAGGGCCTGGCGGAACGCGGCACCCAGCGCGAGCGCGGTGTCCTCGATGGTGTGGTGGCTGTCGATGTGCAGGTCCCCGTCGGTCTTGACGGTGAGGTCGAACAGGCCGTGTCGGCCGAGCTGGTCGAGCATGTGGTCGAAGAAGCCGACGCCGGTGGCGACGTCCACCGTGCCCGTGCCGTCGAGGTGGATCTCGACGGTGACCGAGGTCTCCTTGGTGGTGCGCTCCACCCGGCCCACGCGCGTCATTGGTTGGTCTCCTTGGTCGGTGTGATCCCCGTGGTCTCCTCCGCCGCCGTCTCCTTCAGCACGGCGCGCATCGCGTCGAGGAAGGCGTCGTTCTCCCGCCGCGTGCCGGCGCTGACCCGCAGCCGGCCGGGGACGCCGTTGTCCCGGACCAGGACGCCGTGGTCCAGCAGCCGCCGCCACACGGCGGGCACGTCGTCGAAGCGGCCGAACTGCACGAAGTTCGCGTCGGAGTCGGTGACGTCCAGGCCCGCCGCGCGCAGCTCGGCGACGATCCGGTCCCGCTCGCTCTTGAGCTCCTCGACGGCCGCCAGCAGGGGCTCGGCGAACTCCAGCGCGGCGAGCGCGGTGGCCTGGGTGACCGCGGAGAGGTGGTACGGCAGGCGGACGATCCGGACGGCGTCGACGACGGCCGGGTCCGCGGCGAGGTATCCCAGGCGCAGGCCGGCGGCGCCGAACGCCTTCGACATGGTGCGGGTGACCACCAGCGTGGGCCTGCCGGCCAGCAGCGGCAGCAGCGAGGGCTGGTGGCTGAACTCGGCGTACGCCTCGTCGACGACGACGAGCGCGCCCCGGCCGCCGCGCGCGGCCTGGGCGGCCTGGGCGGCGTCGTGGAGGGCGACGACGGTCTCGGGGGCGACGGCCGTGCCGGTGGGGTTGTTGGGCGAGCAGACGAACAGCACCTCGGGTGCGTGCTCGTGGAGGGCGGCGACGGCGGCCTCGGTGTCGATGGTGAAGTCCGCGTTCCGCGGGCCCGAGATCCAGCGCGTGCCGGTGCCGCGCGAGATCAGCGGGTGCATCGAGTACGTCGGGTCGAAGCCGAGGGCGGAGCGGCCGGGGCCGCCGAAGGCCTGGAGCAGCTGCTGGATCACCTCGTTGCTGCCGTTGGCCGCCCAGACCCCGGCGGCCTGGATGCCGACGCCGGTGCTGCGGGTGAGGTACGCCGCCAGCTCGGTGCGCAGGGCGAGGGCCTCGCGGTCCGGGTAGCGGTTGAGGTCGCGTGCGGCCTCGGCGACGCGCTCGGCGACGCGCCGCACCAGCGCCTCGGGCAGCGGGTGGGGGTTCTCGTTGGTGTTCAGCCGGACCGGGACGTCGAGCTGGGGAGCGCCGTAGGGGCTCTGGCCGCGCAGCTCGTCCCGGACCGGGAGGTCGTCCACGCCCGTCACGCCGTTCGCCGCGGTCACACCGTTCGCCTCGGACACCTGGGTCACCTGGGTCACGTCGGTCACTCGCTCACTCGTCTCCCGTATGCCGCTGGTGGCGCCGCCACCGGCGCCCCGCGGGCCTCCTCCCGCCTCACTCACCGCCGGCCCCCGTCGGCACCGCCCCGTCGAAGCGCGCCGTCACCGCGGCGCCGTGGGCCGGCAGGTCCTCGGCCTCGGCGAGGGTCACCACGTGCCGCGCGACCTCGGCGAGGGCGGCGCGGTCGTAGTCCACGACGTGGATGCCGCGGAGGAAGGACTGCACGGACAGGCCGGAGGAGTGGCAGGCGCAGCCGCCGGTGGGGAGCACGTGGTTGGAGCCCGCGCAGTAGTCCCCCAGGGAGACGGGGGCGTGGGGACCGACGAAGACGGCGCCGGCGTTGCGGACGCGGGCGGCGACCTCCGCGGGGTTCTCGGTGAGGATCTCCAGGTGCTCGGCGGCGTAGGCGTTGACCACCGCGAGGCCGTGGTCGACGTCGCGGACGAGCACGGTGCCGGACTGGCGGCCGGCGAGCGCCTCGGTGACCCGCTCGCGGTGCCGGGTGACGGCCACCTGGGCGGTCAGCTCGGCGTCGACGGCGTCGGCGAGCTCGGCGGAGGGGGTGACGAGGACGGCGGCGGCCAGCACGTCGTGCTCGGCCTGGCTGATCAGGTCGGCGGCGACGACGCGGGCGTCGGCGGAGGCGTCGGCGAGGACCGCGACCTCGGTGGGCCCGGCCTCGGCGTCGATGCCGACGACGCCGCGCAGCAGGCGCTTGGCCGCGGCCACGTAGACGTTCCCCGGGCCGGTGACGAGGCTGACGGGGCGGCACTCCTCGGTGCCGTGCGCGAACATCGCGACGGCCTGGGCGCCGCCGGCCGCGTACACCTCGCTGACGCCGAGGAGGGCGCAGGCGGCGAGGATCGTCGGGTGCGGCAGGCCGCCGTGTTCGCGCTGCGGCGGGGAGGCCAGGGCGAGGGAGCCGACGCCGGCCTCCTGGGCGGGCACGACGTTCATCACCACCGAGGAGGGGTAGACCGCCCGGCCGCCGGGGACGTACAGGCCGACGCGGTCCACGGGGACCCAGCGCTCGGTGACGGTGCCGCCCGGCACGACCTGGACCGTGGCGTCGGCGCGCCGCTGGTCGCGGTGGACGAGGCGGGCGCGGCGGATGGACTCCTCCAGCGCGGCGCGGACGGCCGGGTCGAGCTCGGTCAGGGCACGCTCGATGGCCTCGGCCGGGACCCGGATCCGGGTCAGGCGCACACCGTCGAACCGCTCCGCGTACTCCACCAGCGCCGCGGTACCACGATGGCGCACGTCCTCGCAGATGGGGCGCACCGTCTCCACGGCGGCCTCGACGTCGAGCTCGGCGCGGGGCAGTATCCCGCGGTCGATCCCGAGTCCGTCCGGCGCGGTGGGCGCGTCCCGCAGGTCGATGCGGCGCAGGTGGATGGGCGTGGCCGAGGTGGCCAGGGCGGTTTCAGACACGGCTCCAGTCTCGCAGACACCCCGGGAGGCCCTCGTCGCATTTCACGATGCGGGCCGTGCCCCCGGCGCCGCCCGCGTCCCCCGGGGGTGGGCGCCAGGGGGCGGCGCGGCGCGCGTGAGACGGCGCGCGCCGCGCGGGACCGGCGCGGGCCTGGCAAGATCGCACGGCCAGGGCCTAGGCTCACTGGGCGTGACGTCCACGCGCCTGCCGCTCTTTCCGCTCAGTACGGTGCTGTTTCCGGGGCTGGTGCTCCCGTTGAACGTCTTCGAGGCGCGGTACCGCGCCCTGATGCGGGACCTCGTGAAGCTGCCGGAGGACGGGCCACGCCCGTTCGGCGTCGTCGCGATCAGGGACGGCCTGGAGGTGGCGCCCGCCTCCACCGGCCTGCCGGAGCCCGGGGAGGCGAGGGACGCCGCGCCTGGGGACGGCTTCGCGGCGGACCCGATGGACTCCTTCCACACGGTGGGCTGCGTCGCGGACGCCGCCACGATCCGGCCGCGCCCCGGGCCGCCGGGCGATCCGCCGCAGGGGTACGAGGTGCTCGCCACCGGCACCTCGCGGTTCCGGCTGCTGTCGGTGGACGCGAGCGGGGAGTACCTGGTCGGCGAGGTGGAGCCGCTGCCCGAGGTCCACGGGGAGGGCGCGGGAGCGCTGGCCGCGGGGGTGCTGCGGGCGTTCCGCGCGTACCAGCAGGCGCTCGCGGGGGCCAGCGACCGCGGCCTCGGGCCGCAGGAGCTGCCGGAGGACCCGGGCGTGGTGTCGTACCTCGTGGCGGCGGCGGCGCAGCTGTACGTCTCGGACAAGCAGCGGCTGCTCCAGGCCAGGGACACGGCGACGCGGCTGGCGGAGGAGCTGCGCATCCTGCGCCGCGAGACGGCCCTGATCCGCCGGCTGCCGTCGCTGCCGGGCGCCGACCTCACGATGCGGCCCACGAGCCTGAACTGACGGCCGCGGGCGGGGTCGCGCGCGGGGGCCACGTCGAGCGGCCACGTCGGGCGGACGGGTCAGGCGGACGGGTCGGCCCCGGGCCGGGACACCGCGCTCGGGGCATCCGGCACCCGTCCGGTGGGCTTCGCGGGCCGCGGCGTCCGCTGCGGCGTTCTCTCCCCCGGCTCCCCCCGTCGTCGGGCCGAGGTCGCCCCCGCCGCCGAGGGGGCCCCTCCGTCGGGCGACGAGCCGTGTCCGGCACCCCGGACCAACCCCCGGGGTTCCACCGGGCAGGCCCGGCGGTGACGCGCCGGGGGCGGAGCGCGCCGGGCGTAGAGGCTCAGCCGGCCGGACGCGGGTCCCAGTGGGGCGGCTCCGTGGTCGGCGGCGGCTCCTCCTCGCGCGGCCCCCAGGCCGCCACGCACAGCAGGTGCACGCCGATCGCCGCGAAGGGCAGCCCCATCAGCACCCCCCGCGCGCCCAGCTCCAGCGGCCCGTCGAAGACGACGCCGGTGCCGACCTCCTGGGCGCGGGCGGCGATGTCCTCGGTGGGGCCGAACCAGTCCCCCATCCCCCACGCGAGCAGCGCGCCCGCGACCGCGCCGACGGCCAGCCCCAACACCAGGGCCACGCCCCCGTGCCGCCGCGCCAGGAAGACAGCGAGGCCCGCGACCGCGCCGACGGCGAGGCCGAGGAGCAGGAACGTGCCGTCGGCGCCGACGGCGTGCTCGGCCTCGGAGTTGACCAGGACGACCGCCTCGCCGTTGGAGACGATCGGCACCCGGGGGGCCAGCCACAGCCAGAGCAGGCCGAGGGGGACCCCGGTGAGGACCGCGACCGCCAGCGCCACCACGGCGGCCTCGGCTATCTCCCGCCCCCAGCGGCGCTCCGGCCTCGCGGGCGGCGGGGACGCCGCCGTGCCCGGCACCGCCCAGGGGTCGTGCCGCTCCCGCTCCACGGGGTGGGGGGCACGCTCGGGGCCGCGGCTGGTGTCGTGGTCTGGTGGTGGCTGAGGTGGGGTCACCCCGTCATCCTGCCAGGTACGGGCGAGCGTTCGATCGGCGAGACATCCGTTCGGACGACCCCGAGGCGTTCGACCTCGAGGCGTTCGACCCCGAGGCGTTCGACCCCGAGGCGTTCCGACGGGCCGGAAACGCGTGCCCCGGCCTCAGCGGAGCGCCGCGCGGCGGTACGCCCAGGTGGCGAGCGCCAGCGCCAGCACCCCGACGACGGCGCAGACCGTGAGGTCGGCGGCGGCCTGGGTCCAGTCGGGGCTGGGGCGCAGTGCCTCGGCGAGGGCGTCGACACCGTACGTCGAGGGCAGCAGGTCGCGCAGCCACCGCACCGGCTCGGGCATCCGCCCGGCCGGCAGCACCCCCAGCATCAGCGCGGCCGACATGCCGAGCTGGCCGCAGAGCGTCGCGAGCTCCGGGCGCGGCGCGAGCAGCCCGAGGGCGGCCCCCAGGCCCGCGAGCGCGGCCCCGGCCAGGGGCACCACCGCGAGCAGCAGCCACAGGCCGGCCAGCGGCAGCTCGTAGAGCAGGCCGCCCGCCACGGCGGTCAGGACGACGCCCGGCACGGTGAACGAGGCGTACGCCGCGGCCGTGCCGAGTGCCACGGCGGTGGCCGGGACGGGCAGCGTGGCGTAGTGGTCGAGCCCGCCGCCCGCGCGCAGCTGGCCGAAGTGCTGGGCGAGCAGGTTCAGGGCGACGAACGCGACGACCAGCACGGCCGAGCCCGCGACGACCGCCCGTGCCTCGGCGCCGTCGCCGGAGTCGACGACGCCGCGCATCAGCAGCATGATGCCGAGCGACTGGAAGGTGGCGACGAACAGCAGCGGGATGCGCGCCACCCGGGCGCGGGAGAGCTGGGCGCGGTAGACGGTGCCGAGCGCGGGCCACAGGCGCGTGGCCGGGGCGAGGGGCGCGACGGCGGCGGTGGGCTCGTCGGCCACGTCCCGGGCCGGCGCCGCGCCGAGGGTGGCGGCGGACCCGGTGGTCGTCCCGTCGGTCCCGTCCGCCCCGTCGCCTCCGACGGCTCCGTTGGCCCCGACGGTGTCGGTCGGTGGGGCGGGTTCGGTGGCGGCGGCGAGGTTCTGGTCGCGGTTCTCGGTGCGGCTCACCGGGTGAGCCCCCGCCCACGGCCGCCGAGGGCCAGGTAGACGTCCTCCAGGCTGGGCGTGGTCAACGTGAAGTCCTCCAGCGCGGCGAAGGCCGGGCCGTGGCCGGTCACGGCCGCCACGGCGGCGCGGGCCTCGTCGGCCGGCAGGCGCAGCGTCCACCGGCCGCCGGCCGCGACCGTCTCGGAGCGCCCCCGCAACGCGGCGATCCGGGGATCGTCCAGCGCCTCGGCGGGCGGCGGTCCGCCACGCCAGACGAGCTCGAGACGGACCTCCGCGCCGACCAGCTCCTTCAGGCCCCCGGGCGTGTCGCAGGCGATCACCCGACCGGCGTCGAGCACGGCGACGCGGTCCATCACCGTCTCGGCCTCGCTCACGTTGTGCGTCACGAGCAGGACCGTGGCGCCCTCCTCGGCCCGCCGCCGGTCCACGGCGCGCCACACGGCGCGGCGGGCGACGGGGTCCATGCCGGTGGTCGGCTCGTCCAGCACGAGCACCGGACGACGGCCGACGAGCGCGGCGGCCACGCAGGCCAGCCGCCGCTGGCCGCCGGAGAGCCGCTTCAACGCCCGCCCCGCGACGCCTTCGAGTCCCAGCTCCTCCAGCACGAGGTCGCGCTCCCGCCGGGCCGCCGCCGCGTCGAGGCCACGCAGCCGCGCCGTGGTCTCGGCGGCCAGGGAGACCGTGAGCTCGTCGAGGGCCGTGGACTCCTGCCCGAGGTAGGCCAGCAGCCGCGCCGCGCGCCGGGGATGGCGCACCAGGTCGTGGCCGAGCAGCGTGATCTGGCCGGCGTCCGGCCGCAGCAGGCCCGTGAGCTGCCTCACCAGGGTGGTCTTGCCCGCGCCGTTGGGCCCGAGCAGCCCGAAGATCTCGCCGCGCGCGACCCGGAGGCTGATGCCGTCGCTGGCGCGGACGGCCGGCTCGCCGCGCCGGGGCGCGGGGTAGCTCCTGACCAGGTCGCGCACGGTCAGCGCCGTCTCGGCGGACGCGCCGCGTGTCTGGCTGGCCGGCAGCCCGGCTCGCGCGATGGAGGTGGGCACGGTCAACGAGCCTACGCGTCGCGTGGCGCCGGCCGGACCTCGGGGCCTGGCGGGACCCTGGCGGGACGGCGAGGGCGGAGGCGCGGCGGACGGCCGGCGAGGGGGTGGGCGGACGGCCGGCGAAGGGTCGGCCGAGGGCGGTGGGGGCGGGTGGGCTCAGGAGGAGCGTTCGGCCCCGGTCCTGGTGTCGACCTCCCGCCAGAAGCCGGCGCGGATGGCGTACCGGTCCCGCTCGTCGATCTGGTCGTCCTTGTGTGCCAGCAGCCCGAAGCGGGCGGCGTACCTCAGCAGTTCGCCGTCGATCCGGTGCGGGATGCGCGGGTACTCGCCGGACAGCTGCCGCAGCTGCTCGGGGGCGGCCAGCCGCTCCGCCCAACGGCGGGCGAAGACCTGGCCCACCTCGAACGGGTCGCCGCTGACGGCGGTGATGTCCTCCTCGCGGTCCGCCCACCGCTGCTCCGCGGTGGTGAGCTGGGAGAGCATCGGCAGGGCCGCGACCTCCGGCGAGTCCTCGGGCAGGCCGCGGTCGACCCAGCCCCGGTCGGAGGACCAGCGCAGCGTGGCCGTCGGCTCGGGCGGGGCGATGCGGGTGCCCAGGCTCGCGAGGTCCTTCGGGGTGGGGACGGCCCGCGCGCCGGCGGCGTCCCTGCCGCCGGCGCCGCCGGGCGGGTCGGTGTCCTCGCCGCGGTGGGTGCCGTTCTTCCGGGAGGTGTCGTGGTCGTGTGGCACCTGCTCGGGTGGACCCGGGGCGGCGGGGGCCTCGGGCAGGGGGGCGGCGAGGATGGCGGCGATCTCGGGGCGGGGCGCGGCGTGGGGGGCGCCGGTGGCGGCGCCCTCGCTCAGGCGGACGGCCTGGGTGATCCACGAGCGGTCCAGGACTCTTCGCTCGTCGGCCTCGGCGACGAGGTCCTCGGACTGGTTGTAGTCGCCGTCGGCGGCCTGCACGGCCCAGAGGTGGACGGCGACGCCGTGCTCCTTGGCGGACATCAGGCCGGGCAACAGGTCGCCGTCGCCGGTGACGAGCACGATGTCGGCGCAGGCGCGGTTGCGGGCCAGCTCCGTCAACTCGGCGTGCATGGCGGCGTCCACGCCCTTCTGCGCCCACCGCCCGTCGCTGCGGGTGAGGGCTCCCAGGCGTACGGTGACGCGGGGCATGACGCGCAGCCGTCGGTGCTCGGGCTGGGGCACCCGGTCGGGCGCGCCGTCGAACCAGTAGATCCGCAGCAGGTCGCATCCGGTGTCCGCCTCGGCCCGCTCGCGCAGCGCCTGGACGAGCGCGGCGTGGTCGACGGTGATGCGCGGTCGGGAGGGCTCCCCGGCGAGGAGGCTGGCGGCGGCGCCCAGCAGATAGCCAGCGTCCACCAGGACGACGCAGCGGTCCACGTTGCACCTCTTTCGCCGAGTGGTCCATGGGAGCGTCTTTTTCTTGACGTCGCCTTGAGTCTGCCCGACACGGCCGTGCTTATCTGCGCCAACTCGATCTTCGGCGTGGCGAGTCGAATGTCCTCATTGCCCATGATGCGAACTATGCACGCTCGTGGCACGCTGGCTGCGAGGAGGCGATCATGGCCAAGAACAAGAACCGTTCACAGCAGCGACCTCAGTCACCCCAGCCCTCGGCGAACGAACCCGCGCACCCCGAGTCCCCTCCCACCCGCACCCCCACACCCGCGGACATGCCGCGCAAGCGCCAACAGCGCCGTTTTGGCCACAACTGACACGATGGACGAGGGCGCTCCCCCGTGCCCGAGGAGAGCGCCCTCCCCGCGGCAGGGCCGCGGTGTCCGGTCAGAACCCGTGCCTGGCGTGTGCTGACGCGAAGTACCGTGCGTCAGCCACCTCCGACGGCACGATCCCGCCGCTTGTGGATCCATTGTGGACGAGATCCCACGCCTCGTTCACAGACTGGACGCGATCATCAAACGCGGTCCAGGGAAAGTACCCTCCCAGCGCGTGCACCGCGTCCTCCCTCGACGCGTGTGCCTCACGCACCAGAAACACGGCTTTCGCGACCATCAGGGCATCCATGGCATCCCACCCTCAAACGGTTGTGCTTCATCACTGAAGGTAGCGCCAGCGATGTTCGAGAGTGGGTAAAGCTCGGGCCATCAACGCTCCAAGGAACCCGCCGTTCTCCCCAACGGCCTTGCGTGAGGCGTGAGATGGGCAGGACCGGACACCTGACGGGCGATCAGATCGTCGCGGCGTCGATGACGAAGCGGAACCGGACGTCGCTGGCGACGACCCGCTCGTACGCCTCGTTCACCTGCTCCGCACGGATCAGCTCGATCTCGGCACCGACGCCGTGCTCGGCGCAGAAGTCGAGCATCTCCTGGGTCTCGGCGATGCCGCCGATGTTCGAGCCCGCCAGCCGCGTGCGTCCGCCGATGAGGGCGGCGAGGTTGAGCGAGACGGGCTCCTCGGGGACGCCGACGTTCACGAGCGTGCCGTCGGTCCGCAACAGGCGGAGATAGGCCCCGAGGTCCAGCGGGACGGAGACGGTCGAGACGACCAGGTCGAAGGAGCGGGCCAGCTCGGTGAAGGTCGCCGGGTCGTCGGTGGCGCGGTAGTCGTCGGCGCCCAGCCGCAGGCCGTCCTCCCGCTTGCGCAGCGACTGGCTGAGCACGGTCACCTCGGCGCCCATCGCGTGCGCGATCTTCACGCCCATGTGGCCGAGGCCGCCCATGCCGACGATCGCGACCCTCGTGCCGGGCCCCACGCCCCAGTGCCGCAGCGGCGAGTACAGGGTGATGCCGGCGCACAGCAGCGGCGCGGCCACGTCCAACTCCAGGGCGTCCGGGACGCGGAGCACGAAGTTCTCGTCCACGACGATGGCGGTGGCGTAGCCGCCGAGGGTCGGCTCGCCGTCGCGGTCCCGGCCGTTGTACGTCGGCACCATGCCGGCCAGGCAGTACTGCTCCTGCCCCCGCGCGCAGTTCTCGCACTCCCGACAGGAGTCGACCATGCAGCCGACGCCCACCCGGTCGCCGACCGCGTGCCGCGTGACGCCCGGCCCGACCTCCCGCACCACGCCGGCGATCTCGTGGCCGGGGACCATCGGGAAGATCGCCCGCCCCCACCCCTCCGTGGCCTGGTGGATGTCGGAGTGGCAGATGCCCGCGTAGGCGATGTCGACGAGCACGTCGTGCTCGCCGACCGCCCGTCGCTCGATGGTGGTCCGCTCCAGTGGCGCCCGGGGGGCGGGGACGGCGTAGGCGGCGGCTGTCGTCATGCGGCGCGCTCCTTCGGTGCGGCGGGAACCGGTGGCGTGGCGTCGACACCGGGCGAGGACTCCCCTACCCAACAGCGGGGCCACCGCCGCGGATTCCGCCGCCACGGGGCGCCAGGACTCACGACCGCCCCCGGGCTCCGCCGACGCCACCGCTCGAACGTGACGCGGATCACATCCGACTACGTCTCGCCACCGCCCGCATCCGGCCCGGAGAACCCCGTCGTGAGGGTGTCCGCCGGCCTCCTCGCGTCGGCTTCGGCGCGGCCGCGCGCGGCGTAGGGTGGGAGCCCTCACCCTCCCCACCCGCCACCCGCGAGGAGCCGCGCCACATGGCTGACAGCTTCGTTCACCTGCACGTTCACACCGAGTACTCGATGCTCGACGGAGCTGCGAAGAACAGCAAGCTGTTCGCCGAGGTGGAGCGGCAGGGCATGCCCGCCGTCGCCATGAGCGACCACGGAAACATGTTCGGGGCCTACGAGTTCTACGACATCTCCAAGAAGTCCGGCGTCAAGCCGATCATCGGCATCGAGGCGTACGTGGCGCCCGAGTCCCGCTTCACGAAGAAGCCCGTCTTCTGGGGTCCCGGCGGCAAGCGCGCGGTCTCCGACGAGGGCGAGGGAAGCAAGGACGTCTCCGGCGGCGGCCGGTACACCCACATGACGATGTGGGCCAGGACGGCCCAGGGCCTGCGCAACCTCTTCCGCCTCTCCTCCCTCGCCTCCTTCGAGGGGTACTACGGCAAGCCCCGCATGGACCGCGAGCTGATCGCGCAGTACGCCGACGGCATCATCGCCACCACCGGCTGCCCCTCGGGAGAGGTGCAGACCCGGCTGCGCCTGGGCCAGTACGACGAGGCGGTGAAGGCCGCCGCCACGTACCAGGACATCTTCGGGAAGGAGCACTACTTCCTGGAGCTGATGGACCACGGCATCGACATCGAGCGGGAGGTGCGGGCCGACCTGCTGCGGATCGCGAAGCAGCTGGACATCCCCCTGCTGGCGACGAACGACTCCCACTACGTGACGGAGGACCAGGCCGACGCCCACGACAGCCTGCTCTGCGTCGGCGTGGGCAAGACCAAGGAGGACCCGAACCGCTTCAAGTTCAACGGCTCGGGATACTTCATCAAGACCTCCGAGCAGATGCGGCAGCTCTTCCACGAGCTCCCCGAGTCCTGCGACAACACCCTGCGGGTCGCGGAGATGGTGGAGTCCTACGAGGAGGTCTTCACCTACGTCGACCAGATGCCGCAGTTCAACGTCCCCGAGGGCGAGACCCAGGCGAGCTGGCTGCGCAAGCAGTGCGAGATCGGCCTGAAGGAGCGCTACGGCGACGACCCCTCCCCCGAGGTCATGAAGCGCCTGGAGACCGAGCTGGACGTCATCACCCCCATGGGGTTCGACTCCTACTTCCTCGTCGTCTCCGACATCTGCAAGTACGCCCGCGAGAACGGCGTCCCCGTCGGCCCGGGGCGCGGCTCCGCCGCCGGCTCGCTCGTGGCGTACCTGACCCGCATCACCGACGTCGACCCGCTCGAACACGGGCTGCTCTTCGAGCGCTTCCTGAACCCCGAGCGCGTGAACCCCCCGGACGTCGACATCGACTTCGACGACCGCCAGCGCGACGTCATGGTCCGGTACCTGAGCGAGAAGTACGGCGTCGAGTACACCGCCCAGGTGAACACCTTCGGCACCATCAAGGCCAAGGCCGCCGTCAAGGACGCCGCCCGCATCCTCGGATACCCCTTCTCCATGAGCGACCGCATCACCAAGGCGATGCCGCCGGACGTGATGGGCAAGGGCATCCCGCTGGAGGGCATCTTCGACGCCGAGCACCCGCGGTACAGCGAGGCCGCCGAGGTCCGGCAGATGTACGAGAACGAGCCGGACGTCAGGAAGGTCCTCGACACGGCGCGCGGCATCGAGGGCCTCACCCGCGGGACGGGCGTCCACGCCGCCGCCGTCATCCTCTCCCGCACCCCCCTGCTGGACCTGGTCCCGATGCACCGGCGGGACCGCGACGGCGTGATCATCACCGGCTTCTCGTACCCCCAGTGCGAGGAGATGGGCCTGATCAAGATGGACTTCCTGGGTCTTCGCAACCTGGGCGTCATCGACCACGCCATCCAGCTCGTGAAGGAGAACCGCGGCACCGACATCGACACCGGCGCGATCCCCCTGGACGACAGGAAGACCTACGAGCTCCTGGCCCGCGGCGACACCCTCGGCGTGTTCCAGCTCGACGGTGGCCCCATGCGGGCGCTGCTGCGGCTCATGCGGCCCGACCGCTTCGACGACATCTCCGCCGTGCTCGCCCTCTACCGTCCCGGCCCGATGGGCGTGGACTCCCACACCAACTACGCGCTGCGCAAGATCGGCCAGCAGCGGATCGAGCCCATCCACCCGGAGCTGGAGGAGCCGCTGCGGGAGGTGCTGGAGCCGACGTACGGCCTGATCGTCTACCAGGAGCAGGTGCAGAAGGCAGCGCAGATCCTCGCCGGGTACAGCCTCGGCCAGGCCGACCTGCTGCGCCGCGCCATGGGCAAGAAGAAGCCCGAGGTGCTGGCCAAGGAGTTCGTCCCCTTCCGACAGGGCTGCCGGGAGCGGGGATACTCCGACGAGGCGATCCAGGCCGTGTGGGACGTGCTGGTGCCCTTCTCGGGATACGCGTTCAACAAGTCCCACACCGTGGCCTACGGCATGGTCGCGTACTGGACGGCCTACCTGAAGGCCAACTACCCCGCCGAGTTCATGGCGGCGCTGCTGACCTCCACGGACACCGACAAGGACAAGACCGCCCTCTACCTCGCCGAGGCCCGGAAGATGGGCGTGCGGGTCCTCTCGCCGGACGTCAACGAGTCCGTGGCCGACTTCTCCGCCGTCGGCGACGACGTCCGCTTCGGCCTGCGGTCGATCCGGAACGTGGGCTCCAACGTCATCGAGTCGATGGTCGCGACGCGCCGGTCCAAGGGCAAGTACACCTCCTTCAACGACTTCCTCGACAAGTCGGAGATCGCCGTCTGCAACAAGCGCACCATCGACTCCCTCATCAAGGCCGGCGCCTTCGACTCCCTGGGACACACCCGCAAGGGCCTGTGCGACGTGCACGAGACCGCCATCGACGCCGTCCTGCCCGTGAAGAAGCAGCAGGCGATCGGACAGGACGACCTGTTCGGCTCGCTCGGCGGCGACGGCGGGGAGGACGGCGGCTCCGGCATCGGCCTCGACTTCGCCATCGGCGAGCAGGAGTGGAACCGCAAGGCCAAGCTCTCCCTCGAACGCGAGATGCTGGGCCTGTACGTCTCCTCCCACCCCCTCGACGGCGCCGAGCACATCCTGGCCCGCAACCGCGACACCTCCATCGCCGAGCTCCTGGCCTCCGGCCGGACCGAGGGGGAGGCCCGCATCGCGGGCCTGATCACCGGCATCGACCGGCGGATCAACAAGCAGGGCGACCCCTGGGCGATCGTGAGCCTCGCCGACCGTGACGCCAGCATCGAGGTGCTGTTCTTCCCCAAGTCCTACGCCCTGGTGCAGCACGAGCTCATCGACGACAACGTCCTGTCCGTGAGGGGCCGCATCAACGAGCGGGACGGCGCCATCAGCCTCTTCGGTCAGGAGCTGAACGCCCTGGACGTCTCCGCCGCCGAGCACGGCGGGCGCCCCCCGGTCGTGCTGGTGCTGCCGGAGCACCGGATCACCGAGCGGGTCGTCGGGGAGCTCCGGCGCACCCTCCAGGCCCACCCCGGGGACTCGCCGGTCCGGCTGAAGGTCGAGGGGCGGGAACGGACGACGGTCTACGAGCTGGGCTTCCTCGTCAACCCCGAGAACATCGCCTCCGACATCAAGGGCAGCTTCGGCCAGGCGGCCTGGGCGGGCATCGCGGCCTGAGGCGGGGCGGGGCGGGGCGGGGCCGGCCGGCCTTGCCCCACCCCGGCCCGGCCCGCTCGGGCGCTTACGCGTCCTTCACCCCGGGCATGGCACACTCGCCGCGATGGGCAGAACAGGTGTGCCCGCCACGAGCGGGACGGGTGCGAGAGCGATGACGACGCTGCGCGTGGCGCGGGCGGCCGTCTTCGCCGCGCTGTGCGTCACCCTCTCCACCGGCGCGCACGTGCTGCTCTCCGGCGCCCCGCTGCCGCTGCCCACCGTGGGCCTGGTCGCGGTGGCCGTCTTCCTCCTCGCCCTGGCCCTCGCCGGTCGGGGCCCGCGGCGCTTCGCGCACATCGCGGGCCTCCTGCTGCCCGTCCAGCTGGCCGCCGACACGATCCTCACCACCGGCCAGTCCACGTGCTACGGGCCGAGCGGCGGACCCGTGACGGGCACGCTGCGGTTCCTCGGCGTCGACCTGACGGAGCTGGTGTGCTCCGGCGGCGAGCTGGGGTCCCCGCTCCCGGAGCTCGCGAGCGGCGAGACACCGTTGGCCCATCCGGCGGCGCCCTGGCTGCTGCTGGCGCTCCACCTGCTCGTCGGCCTCCTCGCCGCCGCGTGGCTGGCCTGGGGCGAGCAGGCACTGGCCCGCCTGCTGCGGTCGGCCGCCGCCGCCTTCCGGCCGCTGCTGGTCGCCTTCGCGGCGCTGCGGTCGCGCGTCCTGCCCGTCGCCGGGCCGGGGGCCCGGGTGCGCCGTCCGGCCGCACGCGGGGCCGCCCCCGCGCTGCCCCTCCTGACCCACTCCGTCGTCCGCCGCGGTCCGCCGCCGCGCCTCACGCTCGCCGCCTGACGGCGGGTCGAGCGCGCAGGCCACACACCCCGGGCACGGACACGGAACGGAGACAGAGCCCACCATGAGCAAGCGCAACTCCCTGGACGCCAAGAGGGCCGCCCGCGCGCGGCTGCGCGCCGAGCGCGAGCGGCAGGAGCGGCGGCGGAAGGTCCGCCGCCAGCTGGTCGTCGGCGGCAGCGCCCTGGCCACCCTCGCCGTCGTCGGCGTGGTCGGCGTCGCCCTCGCCGACATGAACGGCGGCGGTGGGGACGACGGCACCGACTGGTCCGCCGTCCGCGACCAGGTGGACGCCGCCGCCGACGACGGCGGCAACGGCGACGCCCCGCGGGACGAGGCGGCCTACCCGACCGCGCCGCCCGCCCACGCCACGGGCGAGGACGGCCTGACCATCCGCGTCGGCGACGAGGACGCCGAGCACACCCTCACCCTCTACGAGGACCCGCGCTGCCCGGCCTGCGCCTCCTTCGAGCAGACCATGGGCGAGAGCGTGCGCCAGGACATCGAGGACGGCACCTACCAGGTGGAGTACGTCTTCGGCACCTTCCTCGACAGCAGCCTGTCCGGCACCGGCTCGAAGAACGCGCTGGGCGCCCTGGGCGCCGCGCTCGACGTGTCCACGGACGCGTTCCTCGCCTACCACGAGGCGCTGTACTCGCTGGAGAACCATCCCCTGGAGTCCAACGACGAGTTCGGTGACGACGAGCGGCTCATCGAGATCGCCCAGGAGATCCCCGAGCTGCGCGACAACCAGCAGTTCGAGGACGACGTGCGGAACAGCACGTTCGCGTACTGGGCGCTGAGCATGTCGGACACCTTCGACAACGATCCGGACGTCACCTCCACGCCGACGCTGAAGTGGGACGGCGAGGTCATCGAGACCCCGCGGTCCGTGGAGGAGTTCGACGCCATGGTCGAGGAGAACACGAGGTAACCCGCCGGTGCGCCCGCCCGTAGCCACGCGCGCCGGCGCCCGGCGTGGTCGAACGCGTCAGTCGGCCGGCGGCGTGGCGGGCGCGTCGCCGGTCCCGGCGCCCGCGTCGATCTCGGCGAGGAAGTCCAGCACCACCGGCCAGGTGCGCTCGGCCGCCTCCGCGTCGTGGTCGGGCAGCTCCGGGTCGGTGTAGAGGTGGCCGGCGCCGGCGTAGCGGAAGACCTCCACGTCGGCCCCGGCCTTTCGCATCCGCAGGTACCAGGCGGTCTGCCAGTCGTGCGGTTCGAACGGGTCGGGGTCGGCGACGTGCAGCTGCACCGGCAGCTCGTCCGCCGTGGCGTCGTCGGCCAGGTCGGCGGTACCGTGCAGCATGAGCAGGCCACGGGCCCGTTCGTCGCCGAGGGCGATGGTCTGGGCGAACGAGGCGCCCAGCGAGAAGCCGGCGTAGACGAGCCCGGCGTCGGAGTGCGGGGCGGCCGCCGCGACGGCGCGGCGCAGCAGCTCCTCCTGCCCGAACTCGTCCTTGATCGCCAGCCCCTCCTCCACGGTGCGCGCGGTCCGTCCGTCGAAGAGGTCGGGCACCACGACGCGGTGGCCGGCGGCGCGGAGCCGCTCGGCCGCCTCGTGCACCGCCGGGCGCAGCCCGTACATCGAGTGGAAGAGGATGAGATCGGTCACGGCGGATGCCGCCTTCCGGTGATAGCCAGGGATGGGCATCATCCTGCCAGGCGTGCCACGTGCGCACGAAGAGACGACGAGGCCAGTGACGAAGCGGCCGGCGAGGAAGTGGGGTTTTTCTGGTGGACGACGTGCTGCGGCCGCTGCTGGTGTTCGGCGGCACCATCACGCTGACCGTGTTCCTGGGATGGCTGATCGACTGGGCGCTGCGTGCCGCCGACAGTCGTCATCCGGACACGGAGCTGTGGGGCCTGCTCCGCCGCGTCCAGCTGCCGCTCCAGCTGCTGCTCGCCTCGGCCGCCGTGCGGATCGCCTACGGCGCCTTCAACCTGGAACTGCGGCGCGAGGACGTCCTCCAGAACGTGCTGGCGACCTGCACCATCGCGGCGGCCACGTGGCTGGCGATCCGGGTGGCCGGCGCCGTGGCGGAGAACATCCTCGGCCGGTACGCGCGGCGGACCCTCGACGACGCCCGGGTGCGCCAGTTCCGTACCCAGCTGGCGATGATCCGGCGCGTGGTGACCACGGTGCTGGCGGTGGTCGCCGCCGGCGTGGCGATGCTGGTGGTCTTCCCCGGTCTGCGGACGCTGGGCACCTCGATGCTGGCCTCGGCCGGCGTCATCGGCATCATCGCCGGCGTGGCCGCCCAGTCCATGCTGGGGAACCTCTTCGCCGGGCTCCAGGTCGCGTTCGGCGACTCGGTGCGGATCGGCGACACGGTCGTCGTGGACGGCGAGTGGGGCACCGTGGAGGAGATATCCCTCGCCTTCCTCACGGTGCGCATCTGGGACGACCGGCGCCTGACGATGCCGGTGTCGTACTTCAACAGCAAGCCCTACGAGAACTGGTCCCGCGGCGGCCCCGAGATCACCGGGACGGTGTTCCTGCACCTGGACCACGCCACGCCGGTCCCCGAGCTGCGCGAGAAGCTCCACACCTTCCTCAGGAGCCGCCCCGACTGGGACGGCCGCGCCTGGAGCCTGGTGGTCACCGACACCACGCCGACCACCATCGAGGTGCGGGCCGCGATGTCGGCGAGCAACGCCGACGACGTGTGGAACCTGCGCTGCGCGGTGCGGGAGGAGCTGATCGCCTGGCTGCGCGACCACCACCCGCACGCGCTGCCGCGCGTGGCGACCGCCCCGGCCGTCGTGGGCCCCGCCGCGGCGCCCGCCCCCTCCCCCGCCCCTCCGGCGCCGCGCGGGGCCGAGCGGGCGACCGACGGGAGGCCCGCCGAGGGAAGCGCCGGGGAGATCGCGTAGCGTCAGGCGCTCTCGGCCGCGAGCCTGGTGAGCGCCTGCCGCAGGTCCGCCGGATAGTCGCTGTGGAAGGTGACCCACTGGCCGTCGGCCGGGTGGGTGAAGCCGAGCCGCACGGCGTGCAGCCACTGCCGCGTCAGCCCCAGGCGGGCGGCCAGCACCGGGTCGGCGCCGTAGGTGAGGTCGCCGACGCACGGGTGCCGGTGGGCGGCCATGTGGACGCGGATCTGGTGGGTGCGGCCGGTCTCCAGCCGGATGTCGAGGAGGCTCGCGGCGCGGAACGCCTCGGCGAGGTCGTAGTGGGTGACCGACGGCTTGCCGTCGGCGGTGACCGCCCACTTGTAGTCGTGCTGCGGGTGGCGGCCGATGGGGGCGTCGATGGTGCCGCTGAGCGGGTCGGGGTGGCCCTGGACCAGGGCGTGGTACCGCTTGTCCACGCTCCGCTCCCGGAACTGCCGCTTGAGCTGCGTGTACGCCCGCTCCGACTTGGCGACCACCATCAGGCCCGAGGTGCCCACGTCGAGGCGGTGGACGATGCCCTGCCGCTCGGCGGCGCCGGAGGTGGAGACGCGGAAGCCGGCCGCCGCGAGGCCGCCGATGACGGTGGGGCCGCGCCAGCCGGGGCTCGGGTGGGCCGCGACGCCGACGGGCTTGTCCACCACCACGAGGTCCTCGTCGTCGTGGACGATCTCCATGCCCGGGACGGGCTCGGCCACCACGCGCACCGGCGCGGGCGGCGGGGGCATCTCCACCTCCAGCCAGGCGCCGCCCGTCACCCGCTCCGACTTGCCGACCGCCTGGCCGTCGAGGCGGACCTTCCCCTCGGCGGCGAGTTCGGCGGCCTTGGTGCGGGAGAACCCGAGCATCCGGGCGAGGGCGGCGTCGACGCGTTCGCCCTCCAGTCCCTCGGGGACGGGCAGGGTGCGGGTCTCGGTCTGGTGGTCGGGGAGCGTACTCACCCGTCCGAGTATGGCAGCAACGCCGCGGGCGACCCGTCAGTCCTCGGTCCGGCGGTCGGCCTCGGCACGGGTGTCGCCTCCCGCGCCGCCGGTCGCGGACCCGGTCGCGGTCCCGTCCTCGACCTCGGCCTCAGCCTCCGTCTCGGCCGCCGCGTCGTCGCGGGCCCGGACGTCCGCGTCCTTCCCGTCGCTCCCCTCGTCGCCCTCGTTACCCTCGCCCCCGTCGTCCCCCTCGTCCCCGTCCCGGTGGACCGTGCCGTCGGGGTCGAGGCCGCGGAAGGAGAGCAGGACGATCAGGATGCCGCCGCAGACGATGGCGGAGTCGGCGAGGTTGAAGACCGCGAAGTACCGGGGCGCGATGAAGTCGACGACGTGTCCCTCGAGCACCCCCGGGGCACGGAAGAGCCGGTCGGTCAGGTTGCCCAGCGCGCCGCCGAGCAGCAGGCCGAGGGCGATCGCCCAGGGCGTGCTGTACAGCTTGCGGGCCAGCCGGATGATCACGACGATCACGGCGGTGGCGATGATGGTGAAGACGACCGTCAGCGCCTCGCCGATGCCGAAGGCGGCGCCGGGGTTGCGGATGGCCTCGAAACGCAGCCAGGTGCCGATGACCTCGATCGGCTCCTCGTGCTCCAGCCACTCGACGACCATGATCTTGGTGACCAGGTCGAGCGCGTACGCCAGCGCGGCGACGGCGACGAGGGCGGGGATCCGCCGCCTCCGCTCGCCGGAGGAACGTTCCTGGTCGTCGCTGGACACGGTGGTCGACTCCGCCTCGCTCTTCACGGGACGAGCGTACGACACCGGAGTCCGCTCACCGACACCACAGTTTCTGACCGGCCCGGACCGCTTGTGAACGGGTCCGGGCCGGACGGGTGCCGCTCCTGGACCGGTCGATCGGAACGTCAGAAGCGGCGTTCCTGTCTCTGTTTGCAGTCCACGCACAGCGTGGCGCGGGGAAACGCCTGCATCCTCGCCTTCCCGATGGGGTTGCCGCAGTTCTCGCAGAGTCCGTACGTCCCGGACTGGAGGCGGCGCAGCGCGCGCTCGGTCTGGTAGAGGACCTCGCGGGCGTTGGTGGCCAGGGCCATCTCGTGTTCGCGGGTGACGTTCTTGGTGCCGGTGTCGGCCTGGTCGTCTCCGGCGCCGTCGCCGGAGTCGCGCATCAGACCCGACAGGGCCTTCTCGGCGCTGGAGATCTCGGTGCGCAGCCGCTCGGCGTCCGCCAGCAGCCCCGCCCTCGCCTCGGCGACCTCCTCCTCCGTCCAGGGGTCCTCACCGGCGCGCACGGCCAGGTCGCCTGGTGCGGCGGCGCGGGCCGGCGGCACGGCCGCCGAGGTGTCCGTCGTGCTCTTCTTCGCAGCCACCTTCTTCGCTCCTGTCTTCCGGGCCGTCGTCGTGCGGGCCGTGCTCTTCCCTGCCCCGGCCGCCTTGCCGGCCGCTTTCCTGGATGTCGAGGCGGCGGACCGCTTCGCGGCTCCGCGCGCCCTGGTGGCCGTCGGCTTCTCCTCGCCCGGCTTCTCCTCGCCCGGCTTCTCCTCACCCGGCGTCTCCTCACCCGACTTCTCCGGGCCGTCCGTGGCCCTGCCCGTGCCGGAGCCGTCACGGGTGGGCTCGTCGTCGCTCGGCTTCTTCGTCGTCGACCTCCTGGCCGTCGCCTTCCTGGTGCTCTTCCTCGCTGCCGACTCCGACGCGGTGGTCCTGCTCGCCACCATGGCGACGACCCCTTCACATAGTGTTACTTTGCTCGCAAATCGTGACCGGAACGATAAGTCGACAGCAAGCGTGCGGCAACGAGGGCGCGCCGGTCTGCCTGCGTTGTGCCCCGCCCGGACCGCCGGATAACCGTCGTTCCCCCTCGGCAAAGGCCCGTACACTGGTGGGGCAGCGAAAGGCGTTGATGGGGACGAGTAGCGTCGTCGCACAGCCGTGAGCGACCCGGGGACGGTGAGAGCCCGGGGGTGAGCGCGACGTGAAGATCACCCCGGAGCCGCCGGAAGAAAGCCCGTGAGGGCGAGTAGACCCGGCATCGCGCCCAATGAGAGGGCCGGGCCCCACGCCCGGTCAAGGAGGGTGGTACCGCGGGAGCACGCGTGGCTCTCGTCCCTCCGGCCGGAACCGCAGACGTGTCCGCCGGAGTGCGACTCATGACCGATCCGAAGGCCGAGGCTCCCGAGCAGCCCCAGTACCGGCCCGTGCCCGCCCAGGTCGACCTGCCCGCGCTCGAGCACGAGGTGCTCGCGCTCTGGCGGGAGAGGAAGACCTTCGCCCACAGCCTCGCGCTCTCCGAGGGCCGCCCCGAGTGGGTGTTCTACGAGGGGCCGCCGACGGCCAACGGCATGCCGGGCGCCCACCACATCGAGGCGCGCGTCTTCAAGGACGTCTTCCCGCGCTTCAAGACCATGCGCGGCTACCACGTGACGCGGAAGGCCGGCTGGGACTGCCACGGCCTGCCCGTGGAGCTGGCGGTGGAGAAGGAGCTGGGCTTCACCGGCAAGCGGGACATCGAGGCGTACGGCATCGCCGAGTTCAACGCCCGGTGCCGCGAGTCGGTCACCCGCCACACCGACGCCTTCGCCGAGCTCACCACCCGCATGGGGTACTGGGTGGACCTCGACGACGCGTACCGCACGATGGACGCCTCGTACATCGAGTCGGTCTGGTGGTCGCTGAAGCAGATCTTCGACAAGGGCCTGCTGGTCCAGGACTACCGCGTGGCGCCGTGGTGCCCGCGCTGTGAGACCGGGCTGTCCGACCACGAGCTGGCCCAGGGGTACGAGACGGTCGCCGACCCCTCGGTGTACGTCCGCTTCCCCCTCACCTCGGGCCCGCTGGCCGGCGAGGCCGACCTGCTGGTGTGGACGACGACGCCGTGGACCCTGGTGTCGAACACCGCGGTCGCCGTCCACCCCGAGGTCAGGTACGACGTCTTCGAGTCCACCGACGCCGACGGCACCCGGCACCGGGTGGTGGCGATGCGACAGCTCTTCGAGAAGGTCGCGGGCGAGGGCTGGAGCGCCACGGGCCAGTCCTTCACCGGCGCCGAGATGGAGCGCTGGAGCTACCGCAGGCCGTTCGAGCTGGTGGACTTCGGCGGCTCGCAGGCGCACTTCGTGGTGCTCGCCGAGTACGTCACGACGGAGGACGGGACCGGCCTGGTCCACCAGGCCCCCGCCTTCGGCGAGGACGACCTGGCCACCTGCCGGGCGTACGGCCTGCCCGTCGTCACGCCGGTCAGGACGGGCGGCACCTTCGAGGAGGGCCTGCCGCTGGTGGGCGGCATGTTCTTCAAGAAGGCCGACGAGCGGCTCGTCGCCGACCTGGCCGAGCGCGGCCTGCTCTTCCGCCACGAGACGTACGAGCACAGCTACCCGCACTGCTGGCGCTGCCACACGCCGCTGCTGTACTACGCACAGCCGTCGTGGTACATCCGCACCACCCAGATCAAGGACGCGCTGCTGCGGGAGAACGCCGCCACCACCTGGTACCCCGAGTCCGTCAAGACCGGCCGTTACGGCGACTGGCTGAACAACAACGTGGACTGGGCCCTCTCGCGCAACCGCTACTGGGGCACCCCGCTGCCGATCTGGCGCTGCGCCGAGGATCACCTGACGTGCGTCGGCTCCCTGGCGGAGCTCACGGAGCTGACCGGCGTCGACCAGTCGGGCCTCGACCCGCACCGCCCCTTCATCGACGACGTCGTCTTCCCCTGCCCGGCGGCGGGCTGCTCGCTCACCTCCCAGCGCGTGCCCGAGGTGATCGACGGCTGGTACGACTCGGGCGCCATGCCGTTCGCCCAGTGGGGGTACCCCCACCGGGGCCGGGAGGAGTTCGCCCGGCGGTACCCGGCGCAGTACATCTGCGAGGCGATCGACCAGACCCGCGGCTGGTTCTACACGCTGATGGCCGTCGGCACCCTCGTCTTCGACCGCTCGTCGTACGAGAACGTGGTCTGCCTGGGGCACATCCTCGCCGAGGACGGCCGGAAGATGTCCAAGCACCTGGGGAACATCCTGGAGCCGATCCCGCTGATGGAGCGGCACGGCGCGGACGCGGTGCGCTGGTTCATGGCCGCCGGCGGCTCGCCGTGGGCGGCGCGACGGGTGGGCCACGGCACCATCCAGGAGGTGGTCCGCAAGACCCTCCTCACGTACTGGAACACGGTCGCCTTCCAGGCGCTCTACGCCCGCGCCAGCGGCTGGGCGCCCGGCGCGGCCGACCCGGACCCGGGCGACCGGCCGCTGCTGGACCGCTGGCTGCTGAGCGAGCTGCACGCGCTGACCGACATGGTCACCCAGGCCATGGAGAACTTCGACACCCAGCGTGCCGGGAAGCTGCTGGCCACCTTCGTGGACGACCTGTCCAACTGGTACGTGCGCCGCTCGCGCCGGCGCTTCTGGCAGGGCGACCCCGCCGCGTTGCGCAC
Organism: Streptomyces sp. 4N509B; assembly: GCF_052245655.1. Classification (NCBI taxonomy): domain Bacteria; kingdom Bacillati; phylum Actinomycetota; class Actinomycetes; order Kitasatosporales; family Streptomycetaceae; genus Streptomyces; species Streptomyces sp. 4N509B. Next base: position 96,029 of record NZ_JBQQBZ010000021.1, on the reverse strand, counting down.
GCTCCACGAGACGCTGCGGACGCTGACGCTGCTGATGGCTCCGCTGGTGCCGTTCGTCACCGAGCGGGTCTGGCAGGACCTGGTGGTGCCGGTGACGCCGGAGGCGCCGGACTCGGTCCACCTCGCCTCCTGGCCCGAGGCCGACATGACGCTGATCGACCCGGAGCTGTCGCGGGACATGCTGCTGGTGCGTCGGCTGGTCGAGCTCGGCCGGGCCACCCGGGCGGAGTCCGGGGTGAAGACGCGGCAGCCGCTGTCGCGGGCGCTGGTCGCGGCCCAGGGATTCGAACTGCTGGGTGAGGAGCTGCGCCAGCAGATCGCCGAGGAGCTGAACGTCACGGCGCTCGCCTCGCTGTCGGACATGGGCGGCTCGCTGGTGGACACCTCGGCCAAGGGGAACTTCCGGGCGCTCGGGCGCCGCTTCGGCAAGCGGACGCAGGCGGTGGCCCAGGCCATCGCCGCGGCGGACGCGGCCGAGCTGTCGGCGGCGCTGCGGGCGGGCACGGCGGCGGTCGAGGTGGAGGGCGAGCGGGTGGCCCTGGCGCCCGAGGAGGTCATCATCACCGAGACCCCCCGCGAGGGCTGGTCGGTGGCCTCCGACTCCGGCGCCACGGTGGCGCTCGACCTGGAGACCACGCCGGAGCTGCGCCGCGCCGGACTCGCGCGGGACGTGATCCGCCTCGTGCAGGAGTGGCGCAAGAGCAGCGGCCTGGAGGTGACCGACCGCGTCGCCGTGCGCTGGCGCGCCGCGGACGAGGAGTTGGCGCGGGCGATCACGGAGCACCAGGCGCTGATCTCCTCGGAGGTGCTGGCCACGGACTTCGCCGAGGAGAGCGAGGACGGCGGCACCGTGCCCGACGCCGGGGACGGCTTCGGTGAGCCGTTCGAGGACGCCTCCCTGGGCCTGTGGTTCCGGCTGCGCCGGATCGCCTGAGCCGACAAGCCGACACCCGGTGGGGTGCCGGCCGGGCACGGTCCGGCCGGCACCCCACGCACGTCCTTGAAGCCCGCCCGACGCTCCACCCACGCACCGAGGCCCCGGGCGACACGCCCCGGGGCAGCACACCGCCGAGGCCCGGATCGAAGTGATCCGGGCCTCGGCGGTGGTGTCGTCTCCCAGCCGCGTGCGCGGCTGCCTAGCGCGGGGTCAGCTGTCGTCCTCGTCGATGAGGAAGCCGCGCATCGGTGAAGGGGCCTGGTGCTGCATCGGCTGCGGTCCCTGCGGCCTGACCGGCGCCATCGGCTGGGTCATCGCGGGGGACATCTGCTGCTGACCGCCGTAGGACGGGGCCGGGCCACCGGAGGGGCCCATCGGCTGGTTGCCGCCCATGGTGCCGCCACCCATCGTGTTGCCACCCATGGTGCCGCCACCCATGGCGTTGCCACCCATGGTGCCGCCACCCATGGTGGAGTTGCCGCCCATGGAGTGGTGTCCTCCCACGCCGGGTCCGGCCGGCGCGCCCGCGGAGGCGAGCGACGGCTGGGGCGACGGGGGCAGCGGCGCGGCCGGTGCGGCGGCGCGCGGCGGGGCGAGCGAGTCGTCCGACTGGCTCTCCAGCTGCCGCAGCTGGCTCTCCAGGTACGACTTCAGCCGGGTGCGGTACTCGCGCTCGAAACCGCGCAGGTCCTCGACCTTGCGCTCCAGCGTGGCGCGCGCGGACTCCAGGGAGCCCATGGCCACGCGGTGCTTCTCCTGCGCGTCCCGCTCCAGGGCGTCGGCCTTGGCGCGGGCGTCCCGCTCCAGACCCTCGGCTCGGCTGCGGGCCTCGCCGACGATCTTGTTGGCCTCGGACCTGGCCTCGGCGATCGCCTGGTCGGCGGTCTGCTGGGCCAGCGACAGCACGCGCGCGGCCGACTCGTTGCCGCCGCCCGGCATGTGCGGGGCCGGAGCGGGGCCGGGGCCGCCCATCTGCATGGGGGCACCGGGGTGCTGCTGCATGCCGCCGGGGCCCATCGGGCCACCGGGACCCATCTGACCGCCAGGACCCATCGGACCACCGGGACCCATCTGACCGCCAGGACCACCGGGGCCACCGGGACCCATCTGACCGCCAGGACCACCCGGGCCGCCGGGCCCGGCCGGAAGCTGCGGCGGACCGCCCATCGGCTGCTGCGGATGCTGTTGCGGCACCGGCTGCGGTCCGGATATGGCGGCGGGGACGGGACCCCCGGGCCGGTCCTGCGGCTCGGGTTTGCGCATGTTGGCCTGGTTCTGGGCGGCGGCCCTGGTGGCCGCGGCCAGCTTGGCGCGCAGGTCCTCGTTCTCCCTCAGCAGCCTGGTGAGTTCGGCCTCCACCTCGTCGAGGAAGGCATCGACCTCGTCCTCGTCGTAGCCCTCGCGGAGGCGGACGGTCGTGAACTGCTTGTTCCGCACGTCCTCGGGAGTCAGCGGCATCTCTTCACCTCAACGTAAATCGTCGGCGTATCGGCAAGACCGTAACCGTTCACAGCCCGGCCACGACGTTGATCAGGATGTAGACGATGATCATCAGTACGAAGAAGGACAGATCAAGCGCCACACCCCCGAAACGAAGCGGCGGGATCACCCTCCGCAGCGCCTTCAGTGGCGGATCGGTGACAGTGTAGGTGGCCTCCAGGGCGACGACCATCGCCTTGCCGGGCTGCCAGGAGCGGGCGAACATGAACACGTAGTCCATCACCAGCCGGAAGAGCAACAGTCCGAGAAGGCAGTACAAGGCAATCAGGATCACCTGCTGAACGATGCCCATCCTGCCTGTCCCTCTCCCCTGTCCTCGGCTCCGACCACTCGGATGGCCGGAGGTACGTCTGCGTCTTCCGTCGTCGTTCGTCAGCTCTGGTTGAAGAACCCGCCCTCTGCGATGCGGGCCTTGTCCTCCGCCGTTACATCGACGTTAGCAGGCGACAGGAGGAAGACCTTCTGGGTCACGCGCTCGATGCTGCCATGCAGACCGAAGACTAGGCCAGCCGCAAAGTCGACAAGTCGCTTCGCGTCCGTGTCGTCCATCTCGGTCAGGTTCATGATCACCGGGGTCCCCTCGCGGAAGTGTTCCCCGATGGTACGGGCCTCGTTGTAGGTCCTGGGGTGGAGCGTGGTGATCCGGTAGGGCTCCCGCTCGGACACGACCTTGGGCATGATCACCGGTGCGCTCTTCTCCACGTTCTGGCGGTCTGATGTGATGGAAGACACGGGAGCGATCCTCCCGGGGCGTCTGCTTTCGGTCAGCAGTGCGGCCGGAGTTGGCTCAGTTTCCCGTTGCGCCGGCGGGTGGACCACCCTCACCGGCTCCTCCGGCCGCTCCCTCTGGGGTGGCGGCTCGTGCGCCTGCGGGCGCCGACCCCGCTCGGGTTCGGGCTCGGGCTCGAAGTCGTCGTCGGGGTCGTACCCCTGGCGGTCGTAGCCGTCGTCCTCCACGAGGCCGAGGTAGACCGCCATCTTGCGCATCGCGCCAGCCATCGACTGCGTCCTCCGCTCTGTGGTGGATCGGCTCCGCCTCTCGGGGCCGTTTCATCCACTACGTCCACGTATGCCGGAAATGACCATATTTTCGGTTGTGATCCCTCGCGTGGGACGTTACCGGAGGGACTGGCGGACTCCGAGCACCGCGCTGCCGACGCGTACGTGTGTCGCACCGGCGGCGATCGCCTCCTCCAAGTCCGCGCTCATGCCCGCCGAGACCATGCTCGCAGCAGGATGAGCCCTCCGCAGGCCCTTCGCGATGTCGATCAGTCGCTCAAAGGCTACGCCCGGCCGTCCGGCGTAGGCGCCGACGAGCGGAGCGACCGTCATGACCCCCGCCAGGCGCAGCCCGTGGGCGGCGGCGATCGCCGTCGCCACCTCGGGCACCCCCTCGGGCGCGACGCCGCCCCGGCTCTCGGCCCCGCCCGACCGCGCCGTCCCCTCCTTCTCCAGCGCCACCTGCACGAGGCAGTTCAGCGGGCCGCGCGGCCGGTCGCGGGCCGCCGCGGCCAGGGCCGTGACCAGCCGGGGGCGGTCCACCGAGTGCACGAAGTCCGCGTAACCCACCACCGAACGCACCTTGTTCGTTTGCAACTGCCCCACGAAGTGCCAGTTCAGGGGAAGATCAGCGCACGCCTCCGCCTTCCTGGCGGCCTCCTGGTCGCGGTTCTCCGCGACGTGGCGCACCCCGAGCTCGGCGAGCAGCCGGACGTCCCGGGCGGGGTGGGTCTTGGTGACGACGACGAGGGTCACGTCCTCGCGTGCGCGCCCCGCCGCGTCACAAGCGCGGGCGATGCGCTCCTCCACCCGGGTGAGCCCGGCCGCGAGTTCGGCCGCGCGCTCCCGGTCCTGCCGGCCGTCGGTTCCGCTCATGCCGCCATCCACACGTAGCTCGCCTGGCGACCCGTCCTGGAGTCGCGGCGGTAGGAGAACTGGTCGGGGTCCTCCCTCGTACAGACCGGGGAGAGGGTGACCTCGCCGACCCCGACGGTCGCGAGCTGGGCACGGACCCCGGCCGGGATGTCGATGGCCGGCGTGCCCCAGCGGGTGGTGGCGCCGCAGCCCGGCACCGCGCGCTCCGCCTCCTCGCGCATCGCCGCCGGCACCTCGTAACACCCGCCGCACACCGCGGGCCCGGTGCGGGCGACGATCCGCTCGGGCCGGGCGCCGAGCGCCCGCATCGCCGCCACGGTGGCCGGCACGACGCCGGCCGTGAGCCCGGGGCGCCCGGCGTGCGCGGCGCCCACGACGCCGGCGACCGGGTCGGCCAACACCACGGGAACGCAGTCCGCGGTGAGCACGGCGAGCGCCAGGCCGCGAACGGCCGTGACCACCCCGTCGGCCTCGGGCGCCACGCCGCCCGGCCACGGGCCGTCCGCGACGGCCACCTCGCGGCCGTGCACCTGCGCCATCCAGCAGACCCGGTCGGCGTCCAGGCCCAGCGCCGCCGCGGCGGCCGCGCGGTTGGCCTCGACCGCCTCGGGCGCGTCACCGACCGCGCCGCCGAGGTTGAGCGTGTCATACGGAGCGGCGCTCACCCCGCCCCACCGGTCGGTGAAGGCGAAGTGGGCGCCGCCCGTCGTGGTGTGCTGCCCTATCACCGCTACTTCAGGAAGTCCGGCACGTCGAGCTCCTCGACCTGGCCGCCGTCGTACGGGCGGGCCGAGGGCACCTGCGGCGGCGTGTGCCGCGGCTCGCCGAGCGGCTCGGGGGCCAGGGGCTCGACGGTGTTGGCGGCGGGCTCCCGGTCGGCGCCGAATCCGCCCGTGTCACGGGAGGGCAGCGAGCCGAGGCCGCCGAAGGAGGGGCGCTCGCTCTCGCCGGCCGGGCCGGCCGCGGGCGACGTCTCCTCCTTCGCGCCGTACCCGCCGAGCGTCTTCTCCCGGGTGCGCGAGGGCGGCTGGCCGCCGTCGAAGCCGGCCGCGATGACCGTGACCCTGACCTCGTCGCCGAGGGCGTCGTCGATGACGGCGCCGAAGATGATGTTGGCCTCGGGGTGGGCGGCCTCGCTGACGAGCTGGGCGGCCTCGTTGATCTCGAAGAGACCGAGGTCGGAGCCGCCGGAGATGGACAGCAGCACGCCGCGGGCGCCGTCGATCGACGCCTCCAGCAGCGGCGAGGAGATCGCCATCTCGGCGGCGGCCACCGCGCGGTCGTCCCCGCGGGCCGAGCCGATGCCCATCAGCGCCGAGCCGGCCTCGGACATCACGGACTTGACGTCCGCGAAGTCGAGGTTGATCAGGCCGGGCGTGGTGATGAGGTCGGTGATGCCCTGGACACCGGAGAGCAGCACCTGGTCGGCGGACTTGAACGCGTCGAGCACGCTGACCTGGCGGTCCGAGATGGACAGCAGCCGGTCGTTGGGAATGACGATCAGGGTGTCCACCTCGTCGCGGAGGGCGGCGATGCCGTCCTCGGCCTGGTTGGCCCGGCGGCGGCCCTCGAAGGTGAACGGGCGGGTGACCACGCCGATGGTCAGCGCGCCGAGGCTGCGGGAGATGTTGGCCACCACCGGCGCGCCGCCGGTGCCGGTGCCGCCGCCCTCGCCGGCCGTCACGAAGACCATGTCGGCCCCCTTGAGGACCTCCTCGATCTCCTCGCGATGGTCTTCGGCAGCCTTGCGCCCCACCTCGGGGTTGGCGCCCGCGCCAAGGCCCCGGGTCAGTTCCCGGCCGACGTCGAGCTTGACGTCGGCGTCGCTCATGAGCAGCGCCTGCGCATCGGTGTTGATCGCGATGAACTCGACGCCCTTGAGACCGACCTCGATCATCCGGTTGATGGCGTTGACGCCACCGCCGCCGATACCGACGACCTTGATGACTGCGAGGTAGTTCTGCGGTGCTGCCACGTCGAAGGCCTCTCGCCTCGATTTACGTGTCGTCGCCTGGCGGGTGCCGCGTGCGCCGACTGATGCCGATGGGACGGAAGGTAATGCCGCCCCGAACCCTAACGCCTCAGTTTAGGGTTCCCGTGCTTGACGTTCCTTGGATTCCTCGGAACTGGACACTAAGCCGCAAGTGGTACGCGTTCAACGAACACGCCGAACCTCCCGTTTTTCTTTTCACCCTATGTGATCGGGCGCGGGGCGAGTCAACCAGGGCGCGTGCGGTGACCGCCGGTCAACTTCCCACGACGGCCGGTGCGCTCGGGACGCTGACGTCGAGACGGGTGGCGTCGGGCGCCGCCCTCAGCAGCAGACCCAGCGTGTCGACCTTGGCCGCGGTGTCCTCCGGACTCCCCCACCGCACGGTGCGGTTGCCGCTGAGCTCCAGCGTGATCCCGTCGTACGAGGTCGCCCGGATCGTGTGAACCTCGCGCCGCAGCTCCCGCGGCAGGGCCGCGGCGACGGCGACCGCTCCCTCGCGGACGCGGTCCGCGCCGAAACGGCGTGCGCTGCCGGTCGACCCGACGTCGAGTTCGAGCAGCGGCACGCCGGGGACGGCCCTGGCCACCTCCGCGAACGGCACCCCGGCGGCGTCCACCTCGGTGTAGCCCCCGGCGCTGCGCATCACCACCGCGGGCCGCCGTTCGGTGACCCTCAGCGTCACCCCGTCGGGCCAGGACCGGCCCACCTCCACCGACGCCACGCGGGGCAGGGCGTCCAGCAGTCGCTCGCGCACGGCTCCGGTGTCGAGCGAGACCAGGGGCTCGCCCATCGGCACGTCCGCCGCGGCGAGGACCTGATCCTCCGTCAGTCGGACGGGGTCGCCCTCCTCCCAGCTGACGGACACGCCCTTCACCCGCAGCCAGTCCGAGCCGTACAGCGCCCAGGGCACGAAGCCGCCGACGAGCAGCAGCAGCGCCAGGAGCAGCACGAGCAGGCGACGACGGCGACGCGGCGACGGCGCCGCCGAGCCCGCCGTGCGGCGCGGCCGGGACAGGCGGGGAAGGCGGGGCAGCCGTGGCAGCCGGCGGCGGGGCGGGGGCGGGCCGGCGTCGGCCGGGTCGCGGTGGTTCCCCCCGCGCTCGGCGGTCGTCGTTCCGGCCACGCTCCCTGGTCTCCCTCTCGCTCTCGCTCGTGTCCGCGCCGGCGACGCCGCCCTCAGGCGCGGCGCGCCGCGATGGCCTCGTACACCATGGCCAGCAGCAGCTCGTCGGCGTCCCGGCGACCGAACTCGGCGGCGGCGCGGGACATGCCGGCCAGCCGCCCGGGGTTGGTCAGCACGGGCAGCACGTTCTGGCTGACCCACTCGGGCGTCAGCTCGGCGTCGTCGACGAGCAGGCCGCCGCCGGCGCGCACCACGGGCTGGGCGTTCAGCCGCTGTTCGCCGTTGCCGATGGGCAGCGGCACGTACGCGGCGGGCAGCCCGACCGCGGACAGCTCCGCCACGGTCATCGCGCCGGCGCGGCAGAGCATCATGTCGGCCGCGGCGTACGCCAGGTCCATCCGGTCCACATACGATACCGGGAGGTATGGCGGCATTCCGGGCATGGTGTCCAGCTGCGGCAGCTCGTTCTTCGGGCCGACCACGTGGAGGATCTGGATGCCGGAGCGCTGGAGGACGGGTGCCACGGCCGTCACGACCTCGTTGAGGCGGCGCGCGCCCTGGGAGCCGCCGGAGACCAGCAGCGTGGTGAGGTTCGCGTCAAGACCGAAGGAGGCGCGGGCCTGCGTGCGGACGGCCGCGCGGTCGAGCGTCGCGATGGAGCGGCGCAGCGGGAGGCCGACGTAGCGGGCGTTGCGCAGCTTGCTGTCGGGGGTGGAGACGCCGACGTGGCGGGTGTAGCGGGAGCCGATGCGGTTGGCCAGACCCGGCCGGACGTTGGCCTCGTGCACCACGATCGGCACGCCCTGGCGCTTGGCCGCGAGGTACCCGGGCAGCGCCACGTACCCGCCGAAGCCCACCACGCAGTCGGCCTTCGTGCGCTCGATGACCTCCTCGGCCGCCCTGATGGTGCCCCGCAGCCGTCCCGGCACGGTGAGCAGCTGGGGCGTGGGCTTGCGGGGCAGGGGCACGGCCGGGATCAGCGCGAGCTCGTAGCCGCGCTCGGGCACCAGCCTGGTCTCCAGGCCGCGCTCCGTGCCCAGCGCCGTGATGCCGACGGTCGGGTCGTGCCTGCGCAGGGCATCCGCGAGGGCGAGCGCGGGCTCGATGTGGCCGGCGGTACCTCCGCCGGCGAGGACAACATGCACCGAAAGTTCACCGCTCCAGGTCAGGTTGCTGGGTCGATCTGTTGCGTCCGGCCCGCCCGGTCAGCCGCCTCGGGAGGGGCAGCCGGCGGCCCGTGGGCCGGGAGGCGAGGGCGGCCCTGACCGCCGGGTCGCTGCGCGCGAAGGCGATGAGCAGCCCGACGGCGAACATGGTGGGCAGCAGGGCGGAGCCTCCGTAGGAGAACAGCGGCAGCGGGACGCCGGCGATGGGCAGCAGACCCAGCACCCCGCCGATGTTGATCACGGTCTGGACCATCAGCCACGCCGTCACCCCGCCCGCGGCGTACCGCACGAAGGGGTCCTCCGTGCGTCCCGCCACGCGGACACCCGCATAGCCTAGAGCGGCGAAGAGGCCGAGGACCGACAGCGTCCCCGCGAGGCCGAGCTCCTCCCCGGTGACGGCGAAGATGAAGTCCGTGTGAGGTTCTGGCAGTTCGCCCCATTTCTCCACACTAGCGCCGAGGCCGGATCCGAACCAGCCGCCCGAGGCGAGCGCGTAGATGCCGTGCAGCGCCTGCCAGCAGCGGTCGTTCGGCCCCGGGTCCGAGGCGCCGAGGCAGGCCAGCCGGTCCATGCGGTGCGGGCTGGTGGCGATGAAGAAGACGCTGAGGGCGACGGCGGCCGACACGGCGCCGGCGAACAGGCGGGTGGGGGCGCCGGCCAGCCACAGCAGGGCGAAGAGGATCGCCAGCAGGATCATCACCGTGCCCATGTCACCGCCGACCATCACCAGGCCGCAGACCAGCAGCCCGCCGGGGAGCAGGGGGACCAGCAGGTGGCGCCACTGGGTCAGCAGCCGCCGCTCCCCCTTCCTGGCCAGCAGGTCCGCTCCCCAGAGCACGAGCGCGAGCTTGCCGAACTCGCTCGGCTGGAGCTGGAAGGGCCCGGCGACGGAGATCCAGTTCGTCGAGCCGTTGACCTCCACGCCGACACCGGGCACCTGGACGAGGAGGAGCAGGACGATGGAGACGGCCAGGAAGGGGTAGGTGAGGGCGCGCAGGAACCGCACGGACATGCGGGCGGCCAGCAGCAGCAGGACGGTGCCGAGCGCGGCGGCCACCAGCTGCTTGCGGAAGTAGTACGTGGCGGGCAGCTCGTAGCGCAGGGCCTGGATCTGGGAGGCGGAGAAGACCATCACCAGGCCGAGGAGGGTGATCAGCAGGCCGGTGCCGAGGACCACGTAGTACGCGGTCAGCGGCCGGTCCCAGGCGCGGCGGGCGCGGGCGAGCAGGCGCGAGGGGCCGAGGGGACGGGCTGGGCGGGGCGAGCGGGAGGGGCGGGAGGCCCGCGGCGGCCGGCCGGCGCGGGCGGGGCGCCGGGCGGGAGGCACGGGGCGCGCACGGGCGGACGGACGGGGGGCGGCCGGGTGGCGTGGCTGGTGCTGTGTCACCGTCGGCCCCTCCTTCGGCTCCCGCGGCCCCGCCCTGTCCTCGCCCCGTCTCCCATGCCCCGCCTCCACGCCCCACACCACGGGACCGGCCGGTGCCGGCCGGCTACCCTCGGCCGGCCCGCGGCCCGTCGTCACGGTCGGCGGCGAGTTCGCGGACGGCGGCGGCGAAGAGGTCGCCCCGTTCGCCGTAGTTCGCGAACATATCCCACGAGGCGCAGGCCGGCGCCAGCAGCACGGTGTCGCCCGGCCGCGCCAGGCCGGACGCCTCGCGGACGGCGTCCGCCATGGCCCCAGTGTCGGTCCGCGTCAGCTCCACGACCGGGACCTCGGGGGCGTGTCGCGCCAGGGCGTCGGCGATCAGGGCCCGGTCGGCGCCCAGCAGCACGACGCCGCGCAGCCGGTCGGCCGAGGCGGCGAGCAGCTCGTCGAAGTCGGCGCCCTTGGCCAGGCCGCCGGCGATCCACACGACCGAGGGATAGGCGGTCAGCGAGGCCAGGGTGGCGTGGGGGTTGGTCGCCTTGGAGTCGTCGACGAACCCGACGCCGCCGACGTCGGCCACGTGGGCGATGCGGTGCGGCTCGGGGCGGAAGGCCCGCAGGCCGTCGCGGACGGCCGCCGGCGCCACCCCGAAGGCGCGGGCCAGGGCGGCGGCGGCCAGCGCGTTGGCGACCATGTGCGGGGCCGGGGGCACGAGGTCGGCGACCTCGGCGAGCTCCCGCGCCTCGCGCCGGGGGTCGGCGACGAAGGCGCGGTCCACCAGCAGACCCTCGACGACGCCGAGCTGCCCGGGGGCGGGCGCGCCGAGGGTGAAGCCGACGGCGCGGCAGCCCTCGACCACGTCGGCCTCGCGGACGAGCGCCTCGGTGGCCGGGTCGGCGACGTTGTACACGCACGCGACCTCGTTGCCCTCGAAGATCCGGCCCTTGGCGGCGGCGTAGGCCGCCATGGAGCCGTGCCAGTCGAGGTGGTCGGGGGCGAGGTTCAGCACGGCGGCGGAGTGGGCGCGCACGCCGGGGGCGTAGTGGAGCTGGTAGCTGGAGAGCTCGACGGCGAGGACGTCGTGCGGCGTGGCGCCGGGCGCCTCGTCCGCGAGCACGACGTCCACCAGCGGGGTGCCGATGTTGCCGACCGCCTCGGTCCGCAGGCCCGCGGCGTCGAGCATCGCGGCGAGCATCCGGACGGTGCTGGTCTTGCCGTTGGTCCCGGTGACCGCGAGCCACGGGGCGGCGCCCGGCCCGCGCAGCCGCCACGCCAGCTCGACGTCGCCGATGACCTCGGCGCCGGCCGCCTCGGCGGCGGCGAACAGCGGGCTGTCGGGCCGCCAGCCGGGCGAGGTGACGACCAGCTCCGTCCCCTCGGGGAGGGTCGAGGTGGCGTCCGCCCCGAGGCGGGCCGCCGCGCCGTCGGCGGCCAGCTCGGCCGCGCGGGCGCGCTGCGGCTCGCCGTCGGAGCCGTCCACGACCGTGACGTGGGCGCCCAGGCGGGCGAGGGCGCGGGCGGCGCTGACGCCGCTGACGCCGATGCCCGCGACGGTCACGCGCCTGCCGGCGAGGTCGCCGCCCGTCCGGCCGCCGGTGGCGGGGTTCGCTGCGCTGGTCACGGTCACGAGTCTGCCAGCCAGGCGGCGTAGAAGAGACCGATACCGACGATGACGCACATGCCCTGGACGATCCAGAAGCGGACGACGACCAGGACCTCGCTCCAGCCCTTCAGTTCGAAGTGGTGTTGGAGTGGGGCCATCTTGAAGACGCGTCTGCCCGTGAGGCGGAAGGAGCCGACCTGGATCACCACGGACATGGTGATCAGCACGAAGAGGCCGCCGAGGAGGGCCAGCAGCAGCTCGGTGCGGGAGATGATGGCCAGCCCCGCCAGGGCGCCGCCCAGGGCCAGGGAGCCGGTGTCGCCCATGAAGATCTTCGCCGGTGAGGTGTTCCACCACAGGAAGCCGAAGAGGGCTCCCATCAGGGCGGCGGCGACGACCGCGCCGTCGAGGGGGTCGCGCACCTCGTAACAGGCGGGGCCGCTGGTGGAGCCGTCCCCGCCGCAGGTCTGGCCGTACTGCCAGACTCCGATGAAGACGTAGGCGCCGAAGACCATGACGGAGGCGCCGGTGGCCAGGCCGTCGAGCCCGTCGGTGAGGTTCACCCCGTTGGACATCGCCAGGATCATGAACAGCGCCCAGAGCACGAAGAGCACCGGGCCGATGGTCCAGGCGAAGTCGGTGGTGAAGGACAGGTGCGTGGAGGCCGGGGTGAGGCCGCGCGCGTCGGCGAAGTTCAGGGAGAGGATCGCGAAGGTGATGCCGACGATGAACTGGCCGAGCATCTTCGCGCCCGCGCGCAGGCCGAGGCTGCGACGCCGGACGATCTTGATGTAGTCGTCGAGGAAGCCGACCAGGCCCATGCCGGCCATCAGGAAGAGCACCAGCAGGCCGGAGATGGTGGGCTGCTCGCTCGTGATGACCTTGGTGAGGACGTACGCCACGAGCGTGGCGAGGATGAACGCGATGCCGCCCATGGTGGGGGTGCCGCGCTTGCTGTGGTGGTCGCGGGGGCCGTCGTCGCGGATGTACTGGCCGTAGCCCCGGCGGGCGAGCAGCTTGATCAGCAGCGGGGTGCCGACCAGGGTCAGGAAGAGTCCGATCGCACCGGAGAAGAGGATCTGCCTCATCGGGCGGCGACCTCGCCGTCCGCGCCACCGGCGCCCCTGGTGCCGCCCGGGGTGGCCCCCGCGGCGCCGTCCCCGGCGAGCTGGAGGGCGACCTGTTCCAGGCCGACCGCCCGCGACGCCTTGACCAGGACCACGTCGCCCGGCCGCAGCTCGTCACGGAGCAGCGTCACCGCCGACTCGGCGTCGGACACGTGCACCGACTCCTCACCCCACGAACCCTCGTTCCTCGCGCCCGCGTCCAGCCAGGCGGCCTCCCTGCCGCCCACGGACACGAGCCTGTTGACGTTGAGCCGGACGGCGAGCCGGCCGAGCGCGTCGTGCTCGTCGAGCGACGTCTCGCCGAGCTCCGCCATCTGGCCGAGCACCGCCCACGTGCGCCCCCCGGCGGCGTGGGCCCGCTCGCCCATGGCGGCGAGCGCGCGGAGCGCGGCCCGCATCGACTCGGGGTTCGCGTTGTAGGCGTCGTTGACGATCGTCACGCCGTCCGGACGCGTCGTGACCTCCATCCGCCACTTCGAGAGCGAGCCCGCGGCGGCCAGCGCCTGTGCGATCTCCCCGACCGGCATGCCGGCCTCGTGCGCGACGGCGGCGGCGGCGAGCGCGTTCGACACGTGGTGCTCACCGTAGAGCCGCATCGTCACCTCGGCGCGACCCGTGGGGGTGTGGAGGAGGAACGTGGGATGACCGTCGGGGGTGAGGCGGGCGGACTCGGCCCGGACGTCCGCCTCGGGCGACTCGCCGAACAGCACGACGCGCGCGGCGGTGCGGGCCGCCATGGCGCGCACCAGCGGGTCGTCCGCGTTGAGCACGGCCACGCCGCCGTCGGCGGCCGGCGGCAGCGCCTCGACCAGCTCGCCCTTGGCCTCGGCGATGGCCTCACGGCTGCCGAACTCGCCGAGGTGCGCCGTGCCGACGTTGAGCACGACGCCGATCGTCGGCGGCGTCAGCGAGGTCAGGTACCGGATGTGGCCGATGCCGCGGGCGCCCATCTCCAGGACGAGGTGGCGGGTGGACTCCTCGGCGCGCAGCGCGGTCAGCGGCAGGCCGATCTCGTTGTTGAAGGAGTCGGGCGTCCACACCGTGGGGGCGAGGCGGGCGAGCGCCTGCGCGATCAGGTCCTTGGTGCTGGTCTTGCCGGCGGAGCCGGTGAGGGCGACGACCGTGGTCCGGCCGGCGTCCGTCAGGCGGCCGACGGTGTGGCGGGCCAGCGCGCCGAGGGCGTCGGTGACGTCCTCGACCACGATCGCCGGCACCCCGACGGGGCGGGTGGCGAGCACGGCGACGGCGCCGGCGGCGACGGCCGCGGCCGCGAAGTCGTGGCCGTCGACGTGCTCGCCGGGCAGCGCGGCGAACAGGGCGCCGGGCGTGACCTGGCGGGAGTCGATGACCACGGGCCCGGTGATGCGGGGTGGCGGCTGAGGTATGTCGTGCGGGTCTCCCCGCACGACCGTGATGAGCTCAGCTAGGGGAAGGGGGATCACTGCTGTGGGCCTCGCCTGGCGTCGGGGGCTGGGTCGGACGGGTGATCGGAAGGATGCTCGGTGGCGGGTGGGGGGTTCGTCCCGCCGTGGGGGTGCGGGCCGCTCCCGCCGTGGGGGCGCGGGCAGCCGTCGCCGCGCTCGATGGCGGCGCGCAGCTCCTCGCGGTCGTCGAAGGGCCGGATCACGCCGGCGATGTCCTGGCCGCGCTCGTGCCCCTTGCCGGCCACCAGCACGGTGTCGCCGGCCTCGGCGCGCGCCACGGCGGCGGCGATGGCGGCGGTGCGGTCCTCCTCGACCAGCACCGTGCCGCGCTCGTGGGCGGGGACCTCGGCGGCGCCGGCGAGCATGGCGGCGAGGATCGCGAGGGGGTCCTCGGAGCGGGGGTTGTCGGAGGTGAGCACGGCGGTGTCGGCCAGGCGGGCGATGGCGGCGCCCATGGCGGGGCGCTTGTGGGGGTCGCGGTCGCCGCCGCAGCCGAGCACGGCGTGCAGCCGGCCCGAGGTGACCTTGCGCAGCGCGTGCAGGACGGACTCGACGGCGTCGGGCTTGTGGGCGTAGTCGACGACGGCCAGGTACGGCTGGCCGGCGTCCACGCGCTCCAGGCGGCCGGGGACGCCGGGGACGGCCCCCACGCCGCGGGCGGCGGCGGCCGGGTCGACGCCCGCGGTGGCCAGGGCCACGACGGCGGCCAGGGCGTTGGCGACGTTGAACGGGCCGGGCAGCGGGGCGGTGGCCGGCAGCGTCAGGCCGGAGGGGCCGAGGATGGTGAAGGTCGAGCCGATCGGGCCCACCTCGACGTCCCGGGCCCGCCAGTCCGCGTCGGGGTGGCCCTCGGCGGAGTAGGTGGTGACCGGGATGCCGGCCTTCGCCGCCTCGACCGCCAGGCGGCGGCCGTGCTCGTCGTCGACGTTCACCACGCCGGCGCGGGCGCGCGAGGGCGTGAACAGCTGCGCCTTGGCCCGGTAGTAGTCGGCCATGTCGGGGTGGAAGTCGAGGTGCTCGGGGCTGAGGTTGGTGAAGACGGCGACGTCGAAGACGCAGCCGTCGACCCGGCCCAGGACCAGCGCGTGGCTGGAGACCTCCATGGCGACGGCACGGACGCCGCGCTCCCGCATCACGGCGAAGAGGGCCTGGAGCTCGGTGGCCTCGGGCGTGGTGCGTTCGGAGGCGACGCGCTCGGCGCCGATGCGGGTCTCGACCGTGCCGATGAGGCCGGTGGTGTCCGCGCCGCCGAGGGCCTCGCGCAGCCCGCCCTCGATGAGGTACGCGGTGGTGGTCTTCCCCGAGGTGCCGGTGACGCCGATCTGGAGCAGCTCGCGGCCCGGGTCGCCGTAGATGGCGACGGCCAGGGCTCCCATGCGGCGGCGGGGTTCGGGCACCGTCAGGACGGGCAGACCGGTGGCGGCGGCCCGTTCGCGGCCCGCGGGGTCGGTCAGGATCGCGGCGGCGCCGCGGCTCGCGGCCTGGGCGGCGAAGTCCGCACCGTGGAAGCGCGCGCCGGGCAGGGCGGCGTAGACGTCGCCGGGGAGGACCGCGCGGGAGTCGTGGGTGATGCCCGTGACCTCGACCCCGGGGTCCGCCTCCGGGGTGCCCAGCAGCGCCGCCAGCTCCGGCAGCGGCACGGGCCGCACCCGCCGGGGGCGGGGCGGCGCCGGGGCGGTGCGGTCGGCGCTGTGATCAAGGTGGGGCACGGCCGTGAGCGTACCCGGCGGGCCCTGGGTGGGGCGAAACGAGGTGTCCGCCTGGGCGGCGGGGGTGTCGTCGTGAAGATTCATGCGGGGCGTCACCGGGTCACGGGGGTGGGCGGTCAGGATCGGTCGGGACGGGACGCGCGGACGGGACGCGCGGACGGGCGGGCGGGCGGTGGGCGGTCGGGTCTGTACGAACGAGTCTGTATCGGATTCGGGCTTCGGGGGATCGGGCTCCGGCGTTCGGGTTCCACGGGTTTGGCTACGGAACCCGTTCTACGGTTCGGGTTCGAAGGTGACCGGCAGGCCGGCGAACTCGGTGCCGGTCGGTGGCACCTGGAGCGCCTTGAGGGAGAACTGCATGACCTCGTTGAAGACCGGACCACAGACGTCGCTGCCGTAGTAGCTGCCCTCCGTGGGGTTCTGCACGGCGCAGTACACGGTGATCCGGGGGTTGTCGGCCGGTGCGAAGCCGGCGAACGAGGAGGTGTACCCCTGGTAGCCGCCGTCCTCGGCGTCGAAGCGGTTGGATGTGCCGGTCTTCCCCGCGACGCGGTAGCCGGGGATCTGGGCGGCCGAGCCGGTGCCGAGCGGATCCGTGACCACCGTTTCCAGCATTCGGGTGAGCTGGGTGGCGGTCTCCTCGCTCACCACCCGGCGCCGGTCGGGCTCCGGGGCCGGCTGGAAGGTGCCGTCGGGTCCCGTCGTGCCGCGGACCAGGGTGGGCTCGACGCGCTCGCCGCCGTTGGCGATCGTCGAGTAGACGGAGGCGGCCTGGACGGCGTTGACCGACAGTCCCTGCCCGAACGGGATCGTGTACTGCTGCGAGGCGTTCCACTCCTCCGGGGCGGCGAGGATCCCGGCGGTCTCGCCGGGGAAGCCGAGGCCCGTGGGCTGGCCGAAGCCGAAGTCGCGCAGGTAGGAGTGGAGGACCTGGTTGGCCTCCGGCTGGGTGTCGCCGAGTTCCTCCGAGGCGAGGATGGTGCCGATGTTGCTGGAACGGGCCAGGACGCCGGCCAGCGTGAGGTAGTAGGTCTCGTGATTGTGGTCGTCGGCGAAGTTGCGGTCGGCGCGCGGCAGCCGGTTCGGGACGGTGACGTGGGTGTCCGTGGTGGCCGCCCGCTCCTCCAGCACCGCCGCCATGGTGACGACCTTGCTGGTGGAGCCGGGCTCGTAGGCGTCCTGGAGCGCCGGGCTGCCGAGGAGCTCGGGGTCGGTGGAGGCGACCTCGCCCGGGTCGTAGCCGGGGGCGCTGGCCAGGGCCAGCAGCTCGCCGGTGACGGCGTCCTGGACGACGACGTAGCCGTCGTCGGCTCCCGACGCCTCGACCTGCTCGGTGATGGCGTTCTGCGCCGCCCACTGGATGTCGGTGTCGAGGGTGAGCTGGACGTCGCTGCCGGGGACGGCCGGGTCCTCGTGCTCGCCCGCGGTGGGCACGCGGCGACCGCCGGACTGCGCGTACGTGATCGTGCCGTCCTCGCCGACGAGCTGGGCGTCGAGCTGGGCCTCCAGGCCGCCCGCCCCGTCGCCCTGGCCGTCGACGAAGCCGAGGACGCCCGCGGCGAGCTCGCCGTTGGGGTAGACGCGCTGGCTGGTCTCCTCGGCGAAGACCCCGGCGAGCACGTGGTGTCCCGTGCCCTCGGCCGCCTGTTCGGCGAGGTTGGTCTTCAGGTCCTGGATCTGCCGCCAGGTCTGCGGGGTCTGCTTGCGGGCGAGGACGACGTACCGGGAGTCGGGGGTGCGCAGCAGCCGGGTCAGCTCGCCCACGTCCCCGCCGAGGATGGGGGCGAGCAGGGCGGCGGCCTGGGCGGGGGCGTCGCGGGCGCCGGTCTGTTCCCTGGTGAAGAGGTACGGGTCGGCGGTGATGTCGTAGGCGTCGACGGTGGTGGCCAGCGCCGTGCCGTGGCGGTCGGTGATGGCGCCGCGCTCGGCGGTCAGCGGCAGCGTGATGAAGCGGTTGACGGCGGCCTGGTCGGCGTAGTCGGCCGCGTCGACGGCCTGGACCTGGAGCAGGCGGACGGTGAACGCGACCATGACCAGGGTCAGGCCGAGGCCGATCAGCCGCAGCCGCGGCCGGGGGTTGGCCAGGCGCAGTGAGGGGCGCCTGGCCGGGCCGGCGGGCGGGCGGGGGCGGGTGCCTGCGCTGCTCACGGTGTCCCCCCTGGCTCGGCGTCAGCGTCCGCGTCGGGCGACGCTGAACCGGTGTCGGCGTCGGTGTCGGTGTCGGTGTCGGGTCCGACGTCGGTGTCGGCGTCGGGTGCGGAGCCCGTGCCGGTGTCGGAGTCGGTGTCGGAGGGTGTCGCGCCGGCCGTCCCCACCCCGGAGTCGTCCTCGTCCTCCCCCTCGCTCCCCTGGCCGGACTCCTCCGGCGGCGGGGACGGCGCGGGGCTCGGATCGCCCAGGATCGAGCCGTCGGGGCTGAGGAAGGCGGGCGGGCCTCCCGGGACCAGGCCGAGCTCGCGGGCCCGTTCGGCGAGCGCGTCGGGGGCGGCGTGGGCGTCGACCTCGGCCTGGAGCTCCTGCTCCTCGTCGGTGAGCTCCTGGGTCTCCCTGCGGAGCTCGCCGAGTTCGAAGGACCCCTCGTTGAGCGAGGCGTTCAGGAAGAGCAGGCCGAGCATGCCGGTCGAGAGCAGCGCGACGACCAGCAGCACGAACGGGGTGCGGGCCGCGGCGGTGGAACGCGGCGGGCGCGGGCGTTCCTCGGCGGGGGCGGGGGGTCGCGGGGTCACCTAGAGGGCCTCCCGGACGCGTTCCGCGGCGCGGAGCCGGGCGGGGGCGGCGCGGCTGTTGTCGGCGAGCTCCTCGGCGTCCGGCCGCTCCGCGCCGCGGGTCAGCAGCCGCAGCCGGGGCTGGTACCGCTCGGGGACCTCGGGCAGGCCCGGTGGGGCGGTGGGCGCGGCGCCCCTGGCGAGCACCCGCTTGACCATGCGGTCCTCCAGGGAGTGGTAGGAGAGCACGGCGAGCCGGCCGCCGACGGCGATCGCGGCGAGGGCCGCGGGCAGGGCCCGTTCGAGGGCGGCGAGCTCGCCGTTGACCTCGATGCGCAGGGCCTGGAAGGTCCGCTTGGCCGGGTTGCCTCCGGTGCGCATCGCGGCCTGCGGCAGGGCGCCGCGGATCAGCTCGACGAGCCGGGTGCTGGTGGTGATCGGCTCCCTGGCGCGCTCGGCGACGATCGCCTCGACGATCCTGCGGGCGAAGCGTTCCTCCCCGAAGTCGCGCAGCACGCGGACCAACTCACCGGGCGGGTAGGTGTTGACGACGTCGGCGGCGCTCGCCCCGGTGGTGGGGTCCATCCGCATGTCGAGGGGGGCCTCACGGGCGTAGGCGAAACCGCGCTCGGCCTCGTCGAGCTGCATCGAGGAGACCCCGAGGTCGAACAGGACGGCCTGGACGCCGCCGACCACCGGGATGCCCAGGCGGCCCAGCGCGTCGGGCAGTTCGTCGTAGACGGCGTGGACGAGGGTGGCCCGCCCGCCGTGGTGCGCCAGCCGCTCGCCCGCGAGCCGCAGGGCCTCGGGGTCGCGGTCGAGCGCGACGAGGCGGACCGTGGGGAAGGCGTCGAGGAGGGCCTGCGCGTGACCGCCGAGGCCCAGGGTGCAGTCGACGACGACCGAGCCGGGCTCGCGCAGCGCCGGTCCCAGCAGCGCGAGGCAGCGCCGCAGCATCACGGGACGGTGCCGGGTCGCCGGCGGCCGGTCGTTGCTGGTGGTCATGGTCTTCCCGTCGGGAGGTGAGACGGTGGTCGGAGAGCGACCACGGTGGTGCTCGTGGCCTCTCACGTGCGCGTCACCCTGGGGTCAGACCGACCCTAGCCCACCTGCCCGGCTGGTCAACGACTGAGGGCCGTCGTGTGGCGGCGTTTCGGCGCCGGCCACGACCCGCGACGTGCTGTGATTCGCGTCACGTGCGGGGTGTCGGCGACGCTCCGGCGCCGCTCGGGCGGTGGGCTGACCCTCCGTCACCGCCCGTGGGGACGGCACGAGGTTCCACCCCCGCGTGCGCGGCGCGTCGACTCTCCCGCACACTGAGAGTATCCACCGACGCGTGGCCACCCGCCATGACCGGGTGGTCGCCCCGCGTGCCCGCCGATGACGGGCACGCGGCCTTGTGTGAAGAATGCTCCGGGGGGCGGCAACCACCCGGCGGTTTCCACGTGTCGGGAATATCGGGGTCCGGTCGGGTGTGGGGCCGGCGTGGGAGACATGGCCGAGGAGGGCCGGGTGACGACCTATGGGGAGCGGAACGACCTCACCGATCTGAGTGCCACCGCGGATCAGGTGCGCCGGGCGGTGGAGAGTGTGATCGAGGGCAAGCCGGAGGTCGTGCGTCTCTCGCTGACGGTGTTGTTGGCCGGCGGGCACCTGCTGCTGGAGGACGTGCCGGGCGTCGGGAAGACGATGCTGGCCAAGACGCTGGCGAAGGCGATCGACTGCACCGTGCAGCGGATCCAGTTCACCCCCGACCTGCTGCCGTCGGACATCACGGGTGTGAGCGTCTTCGACCAGAAGCGGAGCGAGTTCGAGTTCAAGCCCGGCGCGGTCTTCGCGAACATCGTGATCGGCGACGAGATCAACCGCGCCTCCCCCAAGACGCAGTCGGCACTGCTGGAGGCGATGGAGGAGCACCAGGTCACCGCCGACGGCAGGACGTACGAGCTGCCGAACCCGTTCATGGTGATCGCCACGCAGAACCCGGTCGAGATGGAGGGCACCTACCCGCTGCCCGAGGCGCAGCGCGACCGCTTCATGGCCCGCGTCTCCGTCGGGTACCCGAGCCCCGAGGCCGAGCTGCGGATGCTGGAGTCCCACGGCGGCTTCTCGCCGCTGGACTCGATGCGGCCGGCCGCGGACACGCAGGAGATCGTCAAGCTGATCGAGGCGGTGCGCGAGGTGCACGTCTCCGACGCGGTGCGGCGGTACGCGGTGGACCTCGTCACCGCCACCCGCACCCACCCCGAGCTGCGCCTGGGGGCCTCGCCGCGGGCCTCGCTCCAGCTGCTGCGCGCCGCGAGGGCCGCGGCGGCCCTGGCGGGGCGCGGCTTCGTGCTCCCGGACGACCTCCAGCAGCTGGCGGTGCCGGTGCTCGCGCACCGCCTGCTGCCGACGGCGCAGGCCCAGCTGAACCGGCACACCACCGAGCACTTCGTGGCCGACATCGTGCGCCGCACCTCGGTCCCCGACCCGTACGCCGCGCAGCGCCTGCGGGGCTACTGATGGCGGGGCCGGGCCCGGGCCGCACGGGGGCGGACGACCGGGGGCCGCTGCGCGCCGCGTTCAGCGGCCTGACGACGCGGGGCCGTTCGTTCCTGGCGGCCGGCGGCGCCGCGGCGGCCTGCGCCTACCTGCTGGGGCAGCCCGACCTGCTGCGGGTCGGCGCCCTCCTGATGGCGCTGCCCGTGCTGTGCGTGCTGGCGGTGTACTTCACCCGCAACCGGGTGGCCGCGGCCCGGCGGCTGTCGCCGGCGCGGGTCTCGGCCGGCTCGGAGTCGCGGGTGCACCTGCGGGTGGAGAACGTCGGCCGCGTGCCGAGCGGCCTGCTGATGCTCCAGGACCGGGTGCCGTACGTGTTGGGGCCGCGGCCACGCTTCGTGCTGGACCGCATCGAGCCGGGCGGTCGGCGCGAGGTCTCCTACCGGGTCCGGTCCGACCTGCGGGGGCGCTATCCGCTGGGCCCGCTCCAGCTGCGGCTGGCCGACCCGTTCGGGATGGTGGAGCTCAGCCGCTCGTTCCACGCCTACGACGTGATGACCGTGCTGCCGCGGATCGAGCCGCTGTCGGTGGCCCGGCTCGGCGCGGACACCAGCGGGCACGGCGAGGACGGGCAGCGCACCATCGCGCTGGCCGGTCAGGACGACGTCATCCCCCGCGACTACCGGTACGGCGACGACCTGCGCCGGGTGCACTGGCGGTCCACCGCCCACCGGGGAACGCTGATGGTGCGGCGCGAGGAGCAGCCGTTGAAGGCGCGCTGCACGGTGGTGCTGGACACCCGGCGCGTCGGGTACGGCGGCGTCTCCGCCGGGCTGACGGGGCCGCGCTCGGCGTTCGAGCTGGCGGTCTCGGGCGCCGCCTCCGTCGTCTCGCACCTGGTGGCGCAGGGGTACGCGGTGCGGCTGGCGACGGACACCGGCACGTTGCTGCCGGGCCCGGACACCGAGGTGGTGGACCCGTCCGAGGTCACCGGGATGATCATGGACAGCCTGGCGGTGGTGGACCACTCCGCCAACGCCTCGCTCAAGCGGCTGCGGACCGCCGTGTCGGGGGGTGAGAGCGGCCTGCTGGTCGCCTTCCTCGGCTCGGTCGACCGTGGACAGGTGGAGATCCTGGGACGGCTGCGGCAGCGGGCGGCGGGAGCCGTCGCCTTCGTCGCCTCCGGCCAGGTGGACGCGGCGCTGGAGGCGGCGCGGCTGGACCGGCTGCGGTCGGTCGGCTGGACCGCCCTGGCGCACCGGCCCGACGTGCCGCTGGCCCAGCTGTGGCAGCAGGCCGCGGCGACGACGGCCAGGCCGGGCGGCCTGCGGTAGCGGGAGGTCAGGCGAGGGGTGAGCGGGTGAGCGCAGGGATGAGCTACACGGGCTATGCCGCGGGCGAGGCGGCGGGCCGGCAGACGTACCAGGGGCCGCCGCCCGGCCAGGCGGCCGGGCCCGCGGGCTTGGGTGCCGCCGGCCCGGCGGGGTTCGGGCAGGCAGGCTCCGGCCAGGCGGGGCCAGGCCCGGCGGGGCCGGGTCACGCGGGGCACGCGACGGGCCAGGCCGGCGGCCTCGGCTCCACGATGGACAGCCGGATCCGCGTCGCGCTGGCCGCGTGGCTGGCGACGCTGGCCGCCGCCGCGGCGCTGCGACCGCTGGTGCAGGACGCCGAGTGGCTCCTCCAGGTCGCGCTGCTGCTGGGCGGTCAGACCGCGACGGGCGCCCTGGTCCGCTGGCGCGGGGTGCCGGCGCCGGTGACGGTCGTCGCCCAGGCGCTGGTCTCGCTGGTGCTGCTCACCGTCGTGACCGTGCCGGAGTACGCGGTGGGCGGGCTGTTCCCCGGGCCGGCGGCGTTCGACCGCTTCGGCGAGCTGCTGTCGTCGGGCGCGAACGACATCAACGAGTACGTGGTGCCCGCCCCGGTGACCGACGGCATACGGCTGATGCTGCTGGGCGGGGTCCTGCTCGTCGGCCTCGTCGTCGACACGCTGGCCGTCACGCTGCGCAGCGCCGCCTCGGCGGGGCTGCCGCTGCTGGCGCTGTACTCCGTGGCGGCGGGCGTCGGCCAGGACGAGACGACGTGGCCGTACTTCGTCTGCGCCGCCGCCGGGTACCTCGTCCTGCTGCTGGACGAGGGCCGGGACCGGCTCACCCGCTGGGGCAGGTTCTTCGCCGGGCCCGCGCCCACCGCGCCCTCGGCGGCCGGGTACGCCGCGGCCGCCGGGTATCCGGGCCACGGCGGGTACGGCGGGTACCAGGGCGCCGGCGCGCCCCCGCCGCCGACCGCTCCCCCGGCCCCGGCGGCGGCCTCGGGCCCGCGGATACGGACGGGGCGGCGCGTCGGCGTCGTCACCCTGGCCGTGGCCGCCGTCACGCCGCTGCTGCTGCCCTCGCTCGGGGACGGGCTGCTCGGCCTGAACGCGGACGGCACGGGCCAGGGCGGCATCGGCGGCGGCGTGGCGGTGAACCCCGTCGTCGGCCTCCAGAACCAGCTCAACCAGCCGGCCAACCGCCCGGTGCTGCGCTACCGCACCACCTCCTCGATCCCCGACGACCTGTACCTGCGGCTGGTGGCGCTCGACCGCTTCGACGGCGAGGAGTGGACGTCCTCGCGCTGGCACGACGACGCCCCGCCGACGCCGCCGTGGCCGGTGCCGGGCCTGGCCCCCGAGGTGAACACCTCCACGGCGGTCACCACGATCAGCACCTCGGAGGACTACGTCCAGTCGTCGCTGCCCGTGCCGTATCCGGCGGTGTGGGTGGACTCCGGGGGTGACTGGGACTTCGACCGGGGGTCACAGACCCTCGTGTCCAACACCTCCCTGACCTCCGCGGGCCTGCGGTACGAGGTGGAGCACCTCCAGGTGGGTCCCACCGAGGAGCAGTTGACGAACGCCCCGCAGACCTCGGACGAGGACTTCCTGGAGCACTACACCGAGGTGCCGGGCGACCTCCCCGACGAGGTCGCCACCACGGCCGCGGAGATCGTCGCCGAGGCCGGCGCCACCAACGACTTCGAACGGGCGCGGGCCCTCGAACAGTGGTTCACCCAGGACGGCGGGTTCCGCTACGACACCACCGTGGACTCCGGCTCGGGCGTGGACGCGATCGTCCGCTTCCTCCAACAGCGCGAGGGCTTCTGCGTCCACTTCGCGTTCAGCATGGCCGCCATGGCCCGCACCCTCGACATCCCCGCGCAGGTGGCGGTGGGCTTCACGCCCGGCGAGCAGCAGGAGGACGGCTCCTTCCAGGTGGGCATCCACAACGCGCACGCGTGGCCGGAGCTGTACTTCGAGGGCGTGGGCTGGGTCCGCTTCGAGCCCACCCCCGGCCAGGGCAACCCCCCGCCGTGGTCCTCCCCCGACTGGACCGCGCCCGAGCCGGACGAGCCCGAGGAGGACCCGGAGGCGACCGGCCCGGAGCAGAGCGCGTCACCCGAGGAGCCGTCCTCCTCCCCCACCACCGGCCCGTCGGACGGCGCGAGCGAGACCGCGGGGTGCGACCCGGTGCGCGAGCCGGAGGCCTGTCGGGGACCGGGCGGGACGGCTCGGGACGAGGACGACGGGCTGTCGCTCCCGCTGGTGCCGATGGCCTACGGCGGCGGCGGGCTGCTGCTGGCCGGGCTGCTGGCGAGCCCGATGCTGTGGCGACGGCGGCTGCGCGCCCGCAGGCTCGTCGCCGCCTCACGCGCCGCGACGGCCGGCGGGCCCACCCCCGCGTGGGGGCAGCGGTCGCCGGGCGGCGGCAGCGTGGCGCTGCCGGTCTGGGAGGAACTGAACGACGTGGCCTGGGACTTCGGGATCACGCCGCTGGTGACGGAGACCCCGCGGCAGACGGCCTGGCGCGTCGTCAGGGTCGCGGGGATCGCCGACGAGCCGGCGGCCGCCGTCCACCGGGTCGCCGACGCGGTGGAGCGGGAGCTGTACGCGCCGCCGGGGGCGGGCCCGGGCGGGGGCGAGCCGGGCGCCGAGGCGCTGACGGCCGACCTGCGTGTGGCGGTGGAGGCGCTGCGCGCCACGGCGGGGCGGGGTGCGCGGCTGCGGGCGGCGCTGCTGCCGCGCTCCACCGTGCGTGTGCTCAACGCGGCCACGGAGCGGCGGGTCCGCGCCGCCCAGCGCCTGAGCGCGGCACTCCAGCGCGTGCTGCGGCGGGTCCGCCGCCGGAGCGCGTAGCGGTCTGCCCGGTCCGCCGGGCGCGTCGCCGAGGGGCGGCCCGTCGCGTGTCAGGCGCCCGGGAGGGCCGTCAGGCCGCGTCGGGCGCGGCTCTCCGGCCGGGCGCGTGGCGCGCCCCGGGGCCGTCCTGGGGCCGCGCCCGCGGTGGAGAGCCGGGGCCGGGGCCAGGGGCAGGGCCGGGGCTGGGCGCCGCGGACAGCGGGCTCAGGGCCGACGGGGCTTCGGGCCCCGGCGGCACACGGGCCCCGTGGGCCCCACGGACGAACGGAACGACCCGACCCGCGGACGCCGGGGCGTCACGGGTCGGGTCACGTCGTCAGGTCGTCCGGCCGGCCTTCCGACCGGGCCGAACATGTCGTCAGCCGCGCTCGTCGCGGCGGCGTTGCCAGCGCTCCTCGATGCGGTTCATCATGGAGCGCCGCTGCCGCTGGGGACGGCGGGAGCGGCCCTGCGTGCCGCCACCCGAGGGGGCCTCGCCGGCGGGCGGGGACTTGCGCCAGGCGGTCACCCCGATCGCCGCGCAGGAGAGCATGATCAGGAAGCCCACGACGCTCAGCCACTCCTGGCCGACCGGCAGGCCCACCATCAACAGGACGATGCCCAGCACGAAGCCCGCGACCGCCTGGTAGACCCTCTTGCGGGTGTACGTGCGCAGCTCGCTACCCTCAAGCGCTGTCGCGAATTTGGGATCTTCGGCGTACAGCGCTCGCTCCATCTGCTCGAGCATGCGCTGCTCGTGGTCCGAGAGCGGCACGGAGTCCTCCTACTCGTCGGTCGCGGTGGCGACCGGATCCGACTCTTTCAAGGATAGGCAGGGAAACCTCCCTGTGAAACCCACCCCTGTACGCCAGTTTCACCCCTCCACCTCGGGCCGAGGAAGCCGTCGGGGATGGATGTGTCCTTCCCGTGGAGACCGCCGCTCATGCCGACGACGAAGCCCACGGCTGCTGACGATGATACGAGCCTAGGGTCGGTTCGGCGGCTGCTCGGCCACCACGTGGAGCTCGGCGGCCACCGCCTGGAACGCCGGCATCCCGGCCGCCTCGGCCTCCAGGCGGGTGAGGGCCCGCAGCGCGTCCGGCTCGGTGTCCACCAGGGCGCCGGGCACCAGGTCGGCGAAGATCCGGATCCCGTGCACCCGACCGGGTTCGAGCCCCGCGCCGACGACGAGCTCCAGGAGCCGTTCGCGCGTGAAACGGCGCGGCACCGGATCGGACCCGCCCGAGCGGCCGGCCGGGTCGCCCAGCACCTGCCGCGCCTCCGTGAAACGCCCCGCCAGCGCCCGCGAGAGCACCGCTCCGCCCACGCCCGCCGCCAGCAGACTCAGCGTGCCCCCGTCCTCACGCAGCGCGCCCGCGACGGTGCGCAGCGCGAGCTGCGGCTCCTCCACGTGCTCCAGTACGCCGTGGCAGAGGACCACGTCGTACCCGCCGCGCCCCGCGACGTCCAGCAGGTCCCTGGTGTCGCCCTGGAGGCCGCGCACGCGGTCGGCCATGCCCTCCTCGGCGGCCCGGCGCTCCAGCGCGAAGAGGGCGTCCGGGCTGGGGTCGACGACGGTGACCTGGTGCCCGAGCCGGGCCACGGGGACGGCGAAGGTGCCGCTGCCGCCTCCCGTGTCCAGCACCGAGAGCGCCTCCCGCCCGGCCGCCCGGGAACGGGCGAGCAGGGCCTCGCGCAGCACCTGCCAGACGACGCCCGAGCGCAGCTCCGCGTGGGGTCCTGGCGGCGAGCCGGGCAGTGAGCCGGGCGAGGCTCCCGCGGGGCGGGCGCTGGAGGGTGGCGGCATGGCGGACGGCTCCTGGGTGACGCGGAGGGCGGCGACGGTCGTGCCCCGTCGAGCGGCGGCGAGCCGACGGCTCGACGGAGCACCAGCCTACTTCGCGGCCCGGCCGCCCAGCGGGCCGTCCGTCGGGCGCAACACGGGCTGCGGCACGAGCATCCCCTCGACCAGGCGGAGGAAGACGCCCGCGGCGCGGGTGAGGTCGTCGGCGTCCCGCCGCCCGGCGGCGTCCCTGATGCCGGCCTCGATCCGCGCGCGACGCTCGGCGCTGGCGGCGAACAGCACGCTCCACTCGGCCAGCTCCGGGGCTATCTCCGGCAGCACCTCCCACACGCTGCGGATGCGGCGCCGGGCCCGCGCGCTGGTCTCGGGACGGCCCCGCACGGCGAGCACGGCGGCCGCCGCCCGCAGCGCGGCGAGGTGTGCGGCGACGTACGCGTCGCCGGCGTCGGTCAGG
The DNA here is from genome assembly GCF_052245655.1 of Streptomyces sp. 4N509B. NCBI lineage: Bacteria > Bacillati > Actinomycetota > Actinomycetes > Kitasatosporales > Streptomycetaceae > Streptomyces > Streptomyces sp. 4N509B. Next base: position 68,612 of record NZ_JBQQBZ010000021.1, on the reverse strand, counting down.
GTGGCCGCCTCGGCCAGGCCTCGCTCGGCCTGGTCGAGCATGTCCAGGGCGGCGGGCGGCACGGGCGCCCGGCGCGGCACGGGGTGCACGTCGGTCGGGAGTCCGGTCATGACGAGCCTCCAGTCGTCATCCGTCGGTGATGCTCTTCGCACCTGGGCACATGGTGAACCATGGCACTGACAATCCGGCTCGTACGCTGCAAACACCGCAACACCCGTCTCGCACCGCCCCGCCCACCCCAGGCGTGACCGGATTCCGACGCAGAGTCAGCGTCCGGGCGGGTGGCACCACCGCGCTGCGGCAGAATCACCCCATGACAGGCACGGGCACACGGCGTGGTGCCACCCGGCGCAGGCTGTACGAGGCCGCGATCGCGCTCATCGCCGAGCAGGGCTTCTCCGCCACCACCGTGGAGCAGATCGCCGAGCGCGCGGGCGTCGCCAAGGGCACCGTCTACTACAACTTCGCGTCGAAGGCGGAGCTCTTCGAGGAGTTACTCCGGCAGGGTGTCGTCCCACTGACGGTGACCCTGCGACGGGTGGCGGAGGTGGTTCTCGCCCGGGGCGGCGGCGCGGTCGAGGCGCTGGACGCGATGGCCGGGGCGGGCCTGGGCTTCGTCAGCCGGCACCCCGCCCTGACGCGGCTCGTCGTCGCCGAGCTGTGGCGTCCGCACCGGGTCTGGCACGCCACGTTGGTCGCGGCGCGGCAGCAGACGGCTGCCGTGGTGGCGGACGTGCTGCACGAGGGCGTGAAGACGGGGGAGCTCAACGACGAGTTGGAGGTGGAGGTGACCGCCGGGGCGCTGGTGGGGATGGTCGTGGTCACCGCGCTCGACTGGCAGGCGTTCCACCCCGAGCGGCCCAGGGCCGAGGTCAAGGCGGCGCTGTCACCGCTGGTACGGGGGCTGCTGGCCGCCACTCCCGCGTGACGCGGACGGTGGCGTGTGCGGGCGAGGGCCGTGCCGTCGCCGGAGGGACGTCGCCGCGAGGACGTCCCAGGGCCGGGCGGAGGGCCGGGCGGAGGGGCGGGTGGCCGTGCCTGGCCGGCGGTGGCCGCCCGCCCCTCCCCTCCCCCGGTCCCCCCTCGTGTCCCCCCGTCGTCGGCGTGTCCGCGCCGCGTCCGCTCCGCCGCCCCGTGCCGGCGGTGCCGCGACGCGCCCCGTGCCGATGACCTCAGCCTCCCCTGTCGGGCGGGCGCGCTCCCATCCGTTCGGATACTCATCGCGTACTCAGTGCCGGTGCACGGACCCGGGTACCTCGGCCCTCCCCGCGTCGGGCGCGGGGGTGGCGGTGTCAGTAGCGCTGCCCCTGGTCGAAGGAGTAACCCTGGCCGGAGCCGTCGTAGCCGTAACCGTCGGGCTGCGGGGGCGGGTAGGGCGCGGGCTCGGGTGGCGGGAAGCCGTACCCACCGGCCTCGTATCCACCGGCCTCGTACCCGCCGGGCTCGGGGGCGGCCGGGTCGGGGTCGCGCTGCTGCGGCACCCAGACGCCTCCGGGCGGCGTCTCCACGTAGCCGTAGGGGCCGGTCGCGGTGTGCCACTGGCCGCTGGCCGTGTACTCGCCGGTGTCCAGGGGGTCCCCGGCGCTCCCGGGGTGGGCGGCGTCGGGCTGGTACTCGCCCTGGTAGTCCGACGGATACGGGGCCTGGTACTCGGAGGAGGGCGCCGGCTGTGTGCCGTAGTCGCCGTAGGCGTGGGCGGCGCCGGCGGGCTCCGCGCCCGCCCCGGTGTCGCCGAGGTACGGGTCGGAGTAGGCGGCGTAGGCCGCGCCGTAGCTCTCGGCGCCGGTCTCGGCGGGCGCGGGGCCAAAGGCGGTGTCCGCGTATCCCTGCGCGTACCCGGTGGCATAGTCCGTGGCGTAGTCCGTGGCGTAGTCCGCCGGCTGCTGGTAGCCGGCCGCGCCGGCGCCGGCGTATATCTCCTCGCCGTACCCGCCGCCCGGCTCCTCGGCCCGGCCGCCCTCGTACGGCGCGTCGTACCGCTCCTGGTACGCGCCCTCAGCGGTCGGCGGCTCGGCCGGCACGGAGGCGTGCGCCCGGTGCTCGTAGGGCTCCTCGTCGGCGTACGGCGGGCCGTCAGCCGGGGGCTCCTCGGCGACCGGCTCCAGCGGGCGCATCTCCGAGGGCTCCTCCACGGGGCGGCGGCGCCGGCTGGTGCCCGGTTTGCCGCCCAGGGCCCAGCCCGTGGAGAAGCCGCGGCGGAAGGAGAGGGTGACGAAGGTCTGGCCGACGGCGAACGCGAGCGTGCCCGCCGCGATCACGGGCACCGAGGGGAGCATGACGCCGAGCACGACGCCGAGGAAGCCGCAGAACGCAACGAGGCGCCACCGCAGCCGCGCCTTGTACTGCAACAGCACCTCGCCGAGGAGCCACAGGGCGACGACTCCGAACGCGACGTAGAGAACCGTCCAGCCCATGTACGCCCCTCTCTGCGGCGATTCTCACGTCCGCTGGTGAAGACCCAGGCTCCTGTACACATCCAGCGTGGCCGTGGAGTGGCTTGACGTGTTCAGCGTGATGAAGTGCAGCCCGGGGATGTCCTCGTCCATCAGCCTCGCACACAACTCCGTGGCGAATTCGATACCGATCGAGCGTACAGCCATCGGGTCGTCCTTGACCGCGAGGATGCGTCGTTCCAGCTCGGACGGGAATGTCGTGTTGCTGAGCTGGCGGAAGCGCTCGATCTGACGCACGCTCGTGATCGGCATGATCTCGGGGATGATCGGCGTGTCACAGCCGGCCGCGGCCACCCGGTCGCGAAGTCGCAGATAGTCCTCGGGGCGGAAGAACATCTGCGTGATGGCGAAGTCGGCACCCGCACGACATTTGTTGACGAAATGCCGGATATCCGTCTCCCAGTCGGTGGACCGGGGGTGCATCTCGGGAAAAGCGGCGACGCCCACGCAGAAATCGCCTGATTCCTTGATCAGGTGGACCAGCTCCACGGCGTAGTTCACGCCCTCCGGATGCCTGGTCCACTCCCCCATGGGGTCGCCCGGGGGGTCGCCGCGCAGGGCCAGCATGTTGCGGATACCGGCGCCGGCGTACTGGCCGATGATGTTGCGCAGCTCGGCGACCGAGTGGTTGACGGCCGTCAGGTGGGCGACGGGCGTCAGCGTGGTCTCGGCGGCGATCCGCTCGGTGGCGCGCACCGTGCGCCCCCGGGAGGAGCCGCCCGCACCGTACGTCACCGAGACGAACGTCGGCCCGACCGCCTCGACACGGCGGACGGCGTTCCACAGGGTGCGCTCGCCCTGCTCCGTCCGGGGCGGGGTGAACTCGAAGGAGTACGAGCGCTCGCCGGCGGCGAGCAGCTCGCGCACCGTCCGCGCACGCTGCGCCATGGTGCTGGGGATGCCAAGGGCCATGCCCAGCAGGCTACCCACGGCCGTGCCGATCCACCGGAGCGTGTCCGCTGTGCGGACGGCTGTGCTATTCCGCCCGCGGGGACGGCAGCGGCACCTCCCGCAGCCGCCCCGCCAGCCGGGACGCCGCCGCGCCCGGGTCGTCGGCCTCGGTGATGGCGCGGACCACGACCACGCGCCGCGCCCCGGCGGCCAGCACCTCCTCCAGGCGCCGTTCGTCGACGCCGCCGATGGCGAACCAGGGGCGGTCGCCGCCGGCGGCGCGGGCGGCCGCGTGGCGCACCAGCGGCAGCCCCGGGGCGGCGCGGCCCGGCTTGGTGGGCGTCGGCCAGCACGGGCCGACGCAGAAGTAGTCCACGCCGGGGTCGGCGAGGGCGTCCTCCACCTGGGCCTCGCTGTGGGTGGAGCGGCCGATCAGCACGCGCTCGCCGAGGATGGCCCGCGCAGCCGTCACCGGCAGGTCGCCCTGCCCCAGGTGGAGCACCCCGGGCCCCGGCGCGCCGGGGCCGGTGGCGACGGCGGCCGGGCCCACGGCGTGGGCGGCGGCACGGGTGGCGGCCTGGGCCGCGGCGTGAGCGACGTCCGCGCGGTCGTTGACCGCCAGCAGCGCCCCGTGCCGGCGGCAGGCGGCGGCGAAGACCGCGAGGTGCTCCAGCTCCTCCGCGGCCTCCATACCCTTCTCCCGCAGCTGCACGACGTCCACGCCGCCGGCGAGCACCGCGTCGAGGAACTCCGGCAGGTCCCCCTGGCGCTTCCTGGCGTCGGTGCACAGGTACAGCCGTGCCCGCGAAAGGGCCCGTGCGAGCTCCGCGCGCCCCCCGGGGCCGGTCACACGGCCAGCGCCTGCGCCCGGCGCTTCACCTCCGTCCCGCGGTTCTCCCGCAGCGCCTGCGCCGGGGTGCCCGGCAGCGTGTCGTCGGGGGTGAAGAGCCACTCCAGCATCTCCTCGTCGGTGAAGCCGTCGTCCTTCAGCAGGGTGAGGGTGCCGACCAGGCCCTTGACGACCCGGCCCTCGCCGACGAACGCGGCGGGCACCTGAAGGACGCGGTTCTCCCCACGGCGAACGGCGATGAGCTGGCCCTCCTTCACCAGCTGGCGCACCCGCGTCACCGGGACGTCGAGCTGCTCGGCGATGTCGGGCAGGGTGAGCCAGGCGGGGACGAGTGCGTCAACCTTCGGGTCAATCGACGAATAGATCTCGGTCACATCCCCAAGACTGCCATCCGGGACCGACAGCCGTCACCGGACCGCCGCCTTGAGAGGGACGGCGGGGTCGGAGACCCGCGCCGGATCCACGGCGGCACCGCGTTCGACCAGCCGACGCCCCTGGGCGAGGTCCCGCGGCCGGTCCACCGCCAGAACGGCGACCAGCACCTCCTCGGGCCCCCGCACCCAGCACACGCTCCACCCCTGCCGGCCGGCGCCCGCCCCGGCCGCCTCGCCGGGGGCGTCCTCGGGGTCGCCCCGCCAGACCAGGGTGTCGCCCGGAGCGTGGTGGCCCGCGTACTGGACGTGGCGGCCGAACTGCTCCGACCAGAAGTACGGTACCGGGTCGTACGTCGCCTCCTGGCCGAGAATCGCCGCCGCCACCACGCGGGGGCCGGCCAGCGCGTTGTCCCAGTGGTGGACCAGCAGCCGCCGACCGTACCGCCGGGAGGGGAACGAGGCGCAGTCGCCGACCGCGTACACCCCCGGCGCGCCGGCGCGCAGCGTCGCGTCGGCGCGGACGGAGCCGTCGGGGGCCAGCTCGATCCCCGAGCCCTCCAGCCACGCGGTGGCCGGGCGGGAGCCGACGCCGAGGAGGACCGCGTCGGCCGTGAGCACGGTGCCGTCGGCGAGCTCGACGCCGCCGTCGCGCACCGCCGCCACCCGCTGCCCGGTGCGCAGTTCCACGCCCGCCGCCGCGTACCAGCGCCGCATGGGCTCGGTGACGGCGCCGGGCAGCGAGCCCGGCAGCACCTGCTCGGCGGCCTCGACGACGGTGACCCGGCAGCCGGCGGCGCGGGCCGCGGTGGCGACCTCGGCCCCGATCCAGCCGGCGCCGACCGCGACCAGGCTGCCGCCCGCGTCGAGCACCGGCTTCAGGCGCCGCGCGTCGTCGAGGGTCCGCAGCACGTGGACGCCGGGGGTGGCGCCGGGAACGGCGCCGGGCAGCGTCACGGCCTCGGCGCCCGTGGCCAGGACCAGGTGGTCGTAGCGCACCGGCCCGGCCTCGGTCTGAAGCAGCCGGTCGGCGGTGCGCACGCCCGTCGCGGCGCGGCCGAGCAGCAGCTCGATGTCGAGCCCGACGAAGTCCACGTCGAGGTCGACGCCCTTGCCCGCGGGGTCGGCCTCGCCGAGCAGCACGTCCTTGGAGAGCGGCGGCCGGTCGTAGGGGCGGTGGGGCTCGGCGCCGACGAGGGTGACGCGTCCGCGCCACCCCGCCTCGCGCAGGGCCACGGCGGTCTGTACCCCCGCGAGCCCCGCCCCGACCACGACGGTCCGCTCGGTCACGTCAGTCACGGCGTCAGTCTCGGCCTCAGTCACGACGTCCAGCGTAGGAGGGCCGTACGTGAGGCGTACTAGGCTGTGGCTAGGCCCCGGCGGGACGGCGCGACGTCGCCCCGTGCGGAGCCCGTCCCCGAGGGGACCGGGAAGTCACTGAAAGAAGGCACTCACGGGAGCCCGGCGCACCGGGCTGAGAGGGAGGCTGTCCGGCCTCCGACCGTACGCACCTGATCCGGGTCATGCCGGCGAAGGGAGGAGTCGCGTGCGGCATCGCGAGCATCGCGCACGTCATCGCCCAGCCCCCGACGTCGTCGTCGTCGGCGGCGGCGTGATCGGGCTGGTGACCGCCTGGCGGGCGGCGCAGCGCGGCATGCGCACCGCGGTGGTGGATCCGAGCCCGGGTGGCGGGGCGGCGCGGGTGGCCGCCGGGATGCTGGCGCCCGTCACCGAACTCCACCACGGCGAGGAGGCCCTGCTGCGGCTCAGCCTCGCCTCGGCCGACCGCTACCCGGACTTCGCCGCCGAGCTCGCCGACGTCACGGGCGTCGGCATCGGGTACCGGGCCTGCGGCACGCTGGTGGCGGCGCTCGACGCGGACGACCGGGCCCAGCTGCGGGAGCTGCGGGCGTTGCAGCTGCGGTGCGGCCTGTCGGCCGAGTGGCTCACCGGCCGGGAGTGCCGGCGGCTCGAACCGATGCTGGCGCCCGGTGTGCGCGGCGGGCTGCGCGTCGACGGCGACCACCAGGCCGATCCGCGGCGCCTGTTGGCCGCGCTGCTCCTCGCCTGCGAGCGGGCCGGCGTCGCCTTCCACCGGTCGTGGGCCGCCGAGCTCGTGGTGGCGGAGACCGGCGGCGGCTTCGCGGCGGCGGACCACACGGCCGCCGGGCCCGCGAGCGCCGAAGCAGGGGGCGACGGGCCGTGGGGCGGGCTGCGCGCGTGCGGCGTCGTCCTGGCCGACGGCGAGTTGTTGCCCGCCGGCCAGGTGGTGCTCGCCGCCGGCTGCCGCGCCGCGGAGCTCGACGGCCTGCCGGCCGGCCTGCTGCCGCCGGTGCGCCCGGTCAAGGGACAGGTGCTGCGGCTGCGGATGAGCGCGGGCGGGCCGCCGTTGCTCTCCCGGACGCTGCGGGCGGTGGTGCGCGGCAGCCAGGTGTACCTGGTGCCGCGGCTCGACGGCGAACTCGTCCTCGGCGCCACCTCGGAGGAGCAGGGCTTCGACACCACCGTCACCGCGGGCGGCGTCTACCAGCTGCTGCGCGACGCCCACGAGCTGGTGCCCGGGATCACCGAGCTGCCGCTCGTGGAGTGCGAGGCCGGGCTCCGTCCCGGCAGCCCCGACAACGGGCCGCTCCTCGGCCCCAGCGGCCTGCCGGGGCTCCACCTCGCGACCGGCCACCACCGCAACGGCGTGCTGCTCGCGCCGGTCACCGGGGACGCGCTGGCCGAGGCGCTGGCCTCGGGCCAGCTTCCCGAGCCGGCGCGCCCGTTCGGCGCCGACCGCTTCGCCCGGGTCCCGGCGTCCGGCACGCCCGGTGCCCCCGGCGCCACCGGTGTGCCGGACAGCGCCACGAACGGGGCCACGAACCGGGCCACGGGCGGCGGGACGGGCAGGGAGCGGGACCTGGCGGGAGACGCGGAGGTGTCGGCGTGACGGTCTGGGTGAACGGGAAGCGGCACCGGCTGGCGCCGGGCACCACACTCGCGGCACTGGTGGCGGAGCTGACCGCCGCGCCCGGCGGGGTGGCCGCCGCCGTCAACGAGACCGTCGTGCCGCGCGGGAGATGGCCCGCCACCGCGCTCGCCGAGGGCGACCGCGTCGAGGTGCTGACCGCCGTTCAGGGAGGGTGATGTGGAGACGCTGGCGACGGCCGCCGACACGGGCGCGGCCGAGAGGGCCGGGAAGGCCGAGAGGCCCGGGAACGACGTGTGGGAGGACGAGCCCCTGGTGCTGGGGCGCCTGCGGCTGACCTCCCGTCTGATCATGGGGACCGGAGGGGCCGTCAGCCTCACCGTGCTCGGGCGGGCACTGGCCGCCTCGGGCACCGAGCTGACCACCGTGGCGATGCGGCGCCTGGACCCCTCGACGCGCGGCTCGGTCCTCGACGTGCTCCGCGAGCACGCCATCGAGCCGCTGCCCAACACCGCGGGCTGCCACACGGCGGGCGAGGCCGTGCTGACCGCCCGCCTGGCCCGCGAGGCGCTCGGCACCGAGCTGGTCAAGCTGGAGGTGATCGCCGACGAGCACACCCTGCTGCCCGACCCCGTGGCGACGCTGGAGGCGGCCGAGACCCTGGTGGACGACGGCTTCACCGTGCTGCCCTACACCAACGACGACCCGGTCCTCGCCCGGCGCCTGGAGGACGTGGGCTGTGCCGCGGTGATGCCGCTCGGCTCCCCCATCGGCTCGGGACTCGGCATCCGCAACCCCCACAACATCGAGCTGATCACCGGACGCGCCGGGGTCCCCGTGATCCTCGACGCGGGCGTGGGCACGGCCTCCGACGCCGCGCTCGCGATGGAGCTCGGCTGCGCCGGCGTGCTGCTGGCCACGGCGGTGACCCGGGCGCAGCGGCCCGAGGCGATGGCTCGGGCCATGCGGCACGCGGTGGCCGGCGGCCGTCTGGCGTTCCTGGCGGGCCGGATCCCGCGCCGCCGTTTCGCGCTCGCCTCCTCTCCCACCACGGGCCTGGCCTGGCGCGACGAGGACGCCGACGAGGAGCAGGGGCCGGGCGGAGACCCGGAAGCCGGTCCTCCGCCCGGCTCGTCCTGAGATACGATCCCGCCACCCGATCGACGGCCGGGGGACATCAGCAGGGGGGCACGTGGACGCACCACCACCGGCGGGGCAGGCACCGCCCCCGCACTACGGGCCCCCACAGCCTCCGCCCCCGCCGGGGCAGGCGCCCGCGCCGCAGCCCCACGCCTACCCCCCGCCCCAGCCCGGCGCGCCCGGCGCCCCGCCCTGGGGCCCGCCGCCGCGCCCGCCACTCAACGGCCTGGCGGTCGGGGCGCTGGTCACCGGCCTGTTCGCCGTCTTCCCCGCGGCGCTCTCCCTCGGACTCGTCGCGCTCTCCCGGCTCGCCACCCCCGGCCGGCCGCCGGAGCGCGGCCGGGGCCTCGCCATCGCGGGCATCGTCCTGGCGAGCGCCCAGATCCTCCTGCTCGCCGTCCTCATCCCCATCGCCGTCATCACCGCCGAGGACGGCGACGGCTCGGTGGAGGCGACGCAGCACGACGACCCCACGCCCTCGCGGGACGACGACCCCGCCCCCGCCGACCCGGACGACGCCTCGCCCTCCCCGCCCGCCGAGGAGCGCGAGAACGGGGACGGTGCGGCGGACGGTGAGGAGATCAGCGTCTACGACCTCCGCGTCGGCGACTGCTTCGACTCGGGCACCGGCCTCAGCGAGTTCGACGAGGACGGCCAGGCCGAGGAGCACACGGTCACCCGGCTGGACTGCGCCACGCCCCACGAGGCGGAGGCGTTCGGCCTGCTGGAGGTCACGGGCTACGACGCGTATCCGGGCGACCAGGAGATGACGGCCGTCGCGTTCGAGGAGTGCGCGGACCGCGTCCAGCCGTTCGTGCTCGACACCTGGACCCTGGGCTCCTCCGTCACGTTCTACTTCTACTATCCCCAACGCAGCAGCTGGGCCTTCGGCGACCGCGAGATCCTGTGCTTCTTCGGCCGTCAGGACGGCTCGGCACTGGAGGAGACGCTGCGGCGCGACCCGGACGAGCTGACCGACGAACAGACGGCGTACGTCGAGATCACCACGCCGCTGGAGATCGCGCTGTGGAAGGAGCCGCTGCCCGAGGCGCCGCTGGAGGAGCACCGGGCCTGGGCCGGTGAGGTGGCACGGGTGATCGAGGACGAGTCGCGGGCGCTGGCCGAACACGGCTGGTCGGAGGAGGTCGGCGCGCTCGTCGACGACCTGGTGGCGGCGCGGGGGGAGAGCGTCCCCTCCTGGGAGCGGGCGGCGAACGCGTCGGACCAGGCCACCTACGACACGGAGTACGAGGACGCATTCGCCACGCTCGGCGTGGACATCGAGATCGGCATCCGCGAGAACCTCGGGCTGACGGCCTCTCTCCAGTAGCTCCCCTCCAGCAGGGCGTCCTCCGGTAGAGCGTCACTCCACCGGGCCAACCCCTCCACCGGGGCCTCCCCCACCGGGGCCGTCGCGTTGGTCACCGTTCCGCTCCAAGTCGGTCCGGCCCGGCCACAACGCGGGAGGTCAGACCCCTGGTGCTCGTAGACTCGTCAACCGTGGACACCACCCTGCACGACCCGCTGATCGGCCGTCTGGTCGACGGCCGGTACCGCGTCGAGGAGCGGATCGCCGTCGGCGGCATGGCCACGGTCTACCGGGCGACCGACCTCCGCCTCGACCGGGTGGTGGCCCTGAAGGTGATGCACCCCTCGCTCGCCGAGGACGGCGGCTTCGTCGAGCGGTTCATCCGCGAGGCGCGGTCGGTGGCCCGTCTGGACCACCCGAACATCGTCGGCGTGCTCGACCAGGGCACCGACGAGGGGTACGTCTACCTCGCGATGGAGTACGTGGCGGGCTGCACGCTGCGCGACGCGCTGCGCGAGCGCGGCTCCCTGCCGCCGCGCGCCGTGCTCGACATCCTCCAGCCGATGCTCGCCGGACTCGGCGCCGCGCACCGCGCCGGGCTCGTCCACCGCGACGTCAAGCCGGAGAACGTGCTGATAGGCGACGACGGCCGGGTCAAGGTCGCCGACTTCGGCCTGGTGCGCGGCGTCGACTCCACCACCTCCGCCACCACCGACAGCCTGCTGGGCACCGTGTCCTACCTGGCGCCGGAGCAGATCGAGCGGGGCACGGTCGACGCCCGCACCGACGTCTTCGCCTGCGGCCTGCTGCTGTACGAGATGCTGACGGGCGAGCGGCCCCAGGCGGGCGAGACCGCGGCCCAGCTGCTGTACGCGCGGCTGAACGAGGACGTGCCGCTGCCCTCGGCGGCGGTGCCGGAGCTCGCCCCCGAGCTGGACGGCCTCGTGGCCAGGGCCTCGGCCAGGGACCGGGACACGCGCCCGGCGGACGCCGCGGCCATGCTCTCCCTGGTGCAGGCGGTGCGGGCGGTGCTGAGCGAGGAGCAGTTGGACGTCGACGCCGGTCCGGGGCCCGCGCCCGTGGCGGCGGTGGGCGCGGGCGGCGAGGCCCTCACGGAGCGCCTGCCCCGCGCCGCCGGGGTCGGTCCGGACGACCGCACGGCCGTGGTGCCGCTGCCCGAGGGCGTGCTGACGTCGTCCGCGTCAAACGGCGGGCCCGCCGTCGAGCGCACCAGCCGCATCGAGCTTCCGGCCGACGGGCAGCCGCCCGTCCCGAGCCTCCTCGGCCCCTCCCGGGCCTTCGACGACGGCGACGCGTTCCAGGGCGACGCCGTCCCGCCCGCGCGGCGGCCGGCGCCGCGCCGCCGCGTCCTCGGCCTGGTGCTGCTGGCGTTGCTGGTCATCGGCGCGGGCGCCGGCGTCTGGTACATCAACTCCGGGCAGTTCCTGCGCACGCCGGGCGTCGTCGGGCTGGCGGAGGCGGAGGCGAGTGAACGGCTCAGGGACGCCGGCCTGGACGTGACGGTCCGGGAGGACTTCTCGCAGGTCGTGCCGGTGGGGCACGTCATCTCCAGCGATCCGGAGCGTGGCGAGCGGGTCCGCAGGAACAGCACGGTCACGCTCACCGTCTCGCAGGGGCCGCCGGTCGCGGCGGTCCCCAACGTCCGTGGCCTCCCCCTCGACGAGGCCACGAGCCAGCTGCGGGAGGCCGGGCTCACGCCGGGCGAGGAGATCCGGGACTTCTCCGAGGAGGTGCCCCGCGGATCGGTGATCTCCACCACGCCCGCGCCGGGCGAGGAGGTGCGCCCGAACACGGCGGTGGACCTCGTCGTCAGCCGCGGCGCGGAGATCGACGTCCCCGGCGTCGTGGGTCTGCCGGAGGGTACGGCCGCGCAGCGGCTGCGGGACGCCGGCTTCGAGGTCGAGGTGGCACCGGAACGCGTCCACTCGCAGGAGGAGGCGGGGACGGTGGCCCGGCAGACGCCGGCGGGCGGCACGACGGCGGGCGCGGGGGACACGGTGACACTCACCGTCTCCCGGGGCCCGGAGATGATCGTCGTGCCCGACGTGCGGGGGCTCGACGAGGACGAGGCCGTGGAGATCCTCCAGGAGGCGGGTTTCGAGGTGAACGTCAACCGGCTCTTCTTCACCGGCACGGTCTTCAACCAGTCCGTCCACAGCGGCGACCGGGCGGCCCGCGGTTCCACGATCACGATCTGGGTCCGCTGAGGGCTGTCCTTCTCATCCGCGGTTCGAGGCCCTCTCCTCCGGGTTTTCCCGGGTCCGGAGAGGGCCTTTCTGTGAGGCCCACCATAAGGACCTTGGTCATCTACGATCGCGCTTCGTCGCCATCCGATCCCTTCTGACCTGGGAGAACATCGAGAAAAAGCCAGGGAATTTCCTCACTCCCGACTATCGGGAGTAGTAATCGAGACCTTTGCGCGGCGAATTCCGTGCCTGTTAACAAGGTGCATCGAATTCGCCCCCGAGCACGAGGTCTCACCCTTCATGCCCATTCCCCCCGCGCTTGCCCGCGTTCGCACGCCGCGCTCGCGACGTCACGCGACCGCCGCGCTCGCCGCCGCGGGCGTCGCGGCCATCGCGCTGAGTGCCGCGCCCATCCAGGCGGACGCCCAGTCCTCCGCCGCCGCCACCGTCGGCGAGCCCACCAGCTTCCACGTGAAGGCCGCCGACCTTCCCGGCCAGCGGCAGCCCAACGGCGCCGTTCCCGGCCAGGGCTCCGGCGAGGAGCGGCCCGGTCTCGGCCCGGAGACCGGCGTCCCGGCGCCGGGCGACGGCACCGGCCGCGCGGGCGAGGACGGAGCAGGCGCTACCCGTGACGGCGCGCCGAAGCGCGAGAAGGCGGAGGAGCCGGGCGAGAAGGCCGCCCCCGAGGCCACGGCCGAGGAGCCCCCCGAGGAGCCGGCCGAGGAGTCCGCCCCCGCCGAGGAGCCGGAGCAGCCCGTCAGCCGGAGCGTCGCCGAGCAGCCGCGCGGGACGGCCGAGCAGCCCGCCGAGGCCGCCTACCCCGACACCCTCGACGGCTGGATCCGCGAGTCGCTGGACATCATGGCGGCGAACGGGATACCGGGCACCTACGACGGCCTGTACCGGAACATCATCCGCGAGTCCAGCGGCGACCCCAACGCGATCAACCTCTGGGACATCAACGCCCAGAACGGCACCCCGTCGATCGGCCTGCTCCAGGTCATCCAGCCGACGTTCGACGCCTACCACGTCGAGGGCACGCCGTACGACATCTACGACCCGGTGGCCAACATCGTCGCCGCCGCCAACTACGCGGCGGACCGCTACGGTTCGATCGACAACGTCGACGGCCCGTACTGATCTCCCTCTCGCCGCCCTGGCACCCTGGGACGGTGACCACCGCAGCACACGACCGTCCCCGCCCGCGCAATCCCATCGGCGGCCACGTCCCCGTCTCCGGGGGCCTGGCCGCCCGTGGCGTTCCGTACGCCAGGGAGCTGGGCGCGGAGGTGGTCCAGGTCTTCGTGGGCAATCCCCGCGGCTGGGCCGCGACGCCGGGTGACCCCCGTCAGGACGAGGCGTTCCGCGCCGCCTGCGCGACGGTGCCGCTCCCCGCCTACGTCCACGCCCCCTACCTGGTCAACCTCGCCTCGCACGACGCGGCCACGGCCGCGCGGTCGGTGGCGACGCTGCGGCACACGGTGCGCAGGGCCGGCGAGATCGGCGCGCTCGGCGTCGTCGTGCACACCGGCTCCGCCACCGGGGGACGGGACCGGCGGACCGCGCTGGACCAGGTCCGGCGGCTGCTGCTGCCACTGCTGGAGGAGCTTTCCGGCGCGGCGCCCCGCCTGCTGCTGGAGCCGACGGCCGGCCAGGGCGCCTCGCTCTGCTCCCGCGTCGAGGATCTCGGCCCCTACCTCGCGGCCCTCGACCACCACCCGAGGCTCGGCGTGTGCCTGGACACCTGCCACGTCTTCGCCGCCGGCCACGACCTCTCGGCACCCGGGGGGACCTGGTCCCTGCTCGACCAGCTGGAGCGGGTGGCGGGCCCGGGCCGGCTGGGGCTGGTCCACGTCAACGACTCGAAGGACGGCTGCGGGTCCCGACGGGACCGGCACGCCACCCTCGGCGAGGGCGCCATCGGCCTCGCCGGCTTCGCCGACCTCTTCGCCCACCCGGCGACGGCGGGGGTGCCGCTGGTGCTGGAGACGCCGGAGCGGGGCATGCGGTCGGACGTGGAGCGGCTGAGGAAGCTGCGGGAGGAGTGCGGCCTGCGGGAGGAGTGCGGCGCGGCGTCCCGCGACGACGCGGTGCGGGGGGCGTAGGGCTGCGGGCTCACAGCTCGGGGCCGTCGCCCGGCTCCTCCTGGTAGGAGTACCGCTGCTCGCGCCAGGGGTCGCCGATGTTGTGGTATCCGCGCTCCTCCCAGAAGCCGCGGCGGTCGGCGGTCATGTACTCCACGCCGCGCACCCACTTCGGGCCCTTCCAGGCGTACAGGTGGGGCACGACCAGCCGCAGCGGGAAGCCGTGTTCCGCGGTGAGCAGCTCGCCGTCGCGGTGGGTGGCGAACATCGCGCGGGCGTCGGCGAAGTCGGCGAGGCGGATGTTGGCGCTGTACCCGTACTCGGCCCAGACCATCACGTGGCTGACCTCGGGCGCGGGCGGCGCCAGGGCGAGGACGGTGCTGGTGCTCACGCCGCCCCACTCGGCGCCCAGGATGCTGAACTTGGTGACGCAGTGCAGGTCGGCCACGACCGTGGTGTATGGCAGCGCGACGAACTCCTCGTGGGTCCAGCGGTGCTTGTCGCCGTCGGCGGTCGCCCCGAAGACACGGAACTCCCAACGGTCGGCCCGGAACCTCGGCACGGGACCGTAGTGCGTGACGGGCCAGCCACGCTGGAGCCGCTGGCCCGGGGGGAGCCGGCCGGAGGGATCCTCCTGCACCTGACCCGTGCGGCTGTCCGGCTGACCCATGCCTCCATGGTGGCAGATGTCCTCGGCCGGCCCACACCGCCACCCTGACCCGCTCGGGACCAGAAATCTGGCTATATACCGTCGCAAGACTCACATTCCCTCCCTCTTTTGGTAAGCCTTCTCTTACTGGACGGGTCTGCGCGGCGGTGCCAGGATGCGCGGACAAGGCGAACCGGAAGGAGGGCGCCGCATGCAGGGCGATCCCGAGGTCATCGAGTTCCTGAACGAGCAGCTCACGGCGGAGCTGACCGCCATCAACCAGTACTTCCTGCACGCGAAGATGCAGGAGAACAACGGCTGGGCGAAGCTCGCGGCATACACCCGCGCCGAGTCCTTCGACGAGATGCGGCACGCGGAGGTCCTCACGGACCGGATCATCTTCCTCGAGGGCCTGCCCAACTACCAGCGGCTCTTCCACGTCCGCGTCGGACAGACCGTCACCGAGATGTTCCAGGCGGACCGGCAGATCGAGGTGGAGGCGATCGACCGGCTGCGGCGCGGGATCGAGGTGATGCGCGCGAAGGGGGACATCACCTCGGCCCGGATCTTCGAGTCGATCCTCGCGGACGAGGAGCACCACATCGACTACCTCGACACCCAGTTGGACCTGATCGACAAGCTGGGCGAGGCGCTCTACCTGGCCCAGCAGATCGAGCAGCCGAAGGAGGCGTGAGCCGCCCGGCCGCGGGGCGCTCCCGGGCGGGGCCCGCGGGCTAGGCCGTGCCCGCGAGCTAGGCGGGGCTCGCGGCCAGGGGTGAGAGCGCCGGCACCGCCGCCGGCCGGGCATCGGGCAGGACCGGCACCGGCGTCACCGCCGGGGCCTCGGGGCGGGCCACCGCCTCCGACGCGCCCGAGGCGGCCGGCGCACCCGAGACGGCCGACACGGCCGGCACGACCGCGCCCGCGGCGGCGGCCCGCCGTCGCGGGCAGGCCACCTCGCGGCCCAGCAGTCCCTGGATGCGGCGGACGCACGAGCCGCAGTCGGTGCCCGCGCCGCTCGCGCTGGCGAGCTGCCGCGGCGTGCACGCACCGGCGGCAGCGTGCTCACGCACCTGCTCCTCGGTGATGCCGAAGCACGAGCAGACGTACACCAGAACCCTCCGCCGGTAAGTAAGGTAAAGCTAACCTTACCTTGCCGGCGGAGGTGGCGACACCCCTGCCCCGCCCGTTCCCGCCCGCGGGTCAGGCCCGGTACATCTCGGCCACGAGGAAGGCCAGGTCCAGGGACTGGCTGCGGTTGAGGCGCGGGTCGCAGGCCGTCTCGTACCGCTGGTGCAGGTCGTCGACGAGAATCTCGTCCCCGCCGCCCACGCACTCGGTCACGTCGTCCCCCGTCAGCTCCACGTGGATGCCGCCGGGGTGGGTGCCCAGGCCCTTGTGGACCTCGAAGAAGCCCCTGACCTCGTCCAGCACGTCGTCGAAGCGCCGCGTCTTGTGTCCGGAGGCCGCCTCGAAGGTGTTGCCGTGCATCGGGTCGCTGACCCAGGCCACCTGGGCGCCCTCGGCCGTGACCCGCTCCACCAGCAGCGGCAGCCGGTCGCGGATCTTGTCCGCGCCCATCCGCGTGATGAACGTCAGCCGGCCCGGCTCCCGCTCGGGGTCGAGCCGGTCGATCAGCGCCAGCGCCTCGTCGGGCGTGGTGTTCGGGCCCAGCTTGACGCCGATGGGGTTGCGGATGGAGGAGGCGAACGCCACATGCGCGCCGTCCAGCTGCCGCGTCCGCTCGCCGATCCACACGAAGTGGCCCGAGACGTCGTACAGCGACCCGGTGCGGGAGTCGGTGCGGGTCAGCGCCCCCTCGTACTCCAGCAGCAGCGCCTCGTGGGAGGCGTAGAACTCCACGCTGTGGAACTCGGCCGGGTCCGCGCCGCACGCCTTCATGAAGTTCAGCGCGTTGTCGATCTCACGGGCCAGCGCCTCGTACCGCTGGCCGGCGGCGGAGGTGCGCACGAAGTCCTGGTTCCAGGCGTGCACCTGGTGCAGGTCGGCGTACCCGCCGGTGGTGAAGCCGCGCACCAGGTTCAACGTGGCGGCCGAGGAGTGGTACATCCGCCGCAGCCGGTCGGGGTCGGGAACCCGCGCCTCGGCGGTGAACTCGGCGCCGTTGACCGAGTCGCCCCGGTACGACGGCAGCGTCACGCCCTCCCGGGTCTCGGTCGGCTTCGAACGCGGCTTGGAGTACTGTCCCGCGATCCGGCCGATCTTCACCACGGGCACGGCCGCGGCGTACGTCAGGACCGCGCTCATCTGGAGCAGCGTCTTGAGCTTCGCCCGGATGTTCTCCGCGCTGACCTGGTCGAACGCCTCGGCGCAGTCCCCGCCCTGCAACAGGAAGGCCTCGCCCCGCGCGACGGCGGCCATCCGGTCGCGCAGCTGGTCGCACTCGCCGGCGAAGACCAGCGGGGGGTACGTCGCCAGCTCGGCGGTCACCGCCCGCAGCGCGGCCGCGTCCGGATAGTCCGGCTGCTGCGCCGCCGGCAGGTCCCGCCAGTCGGCGTGACCAGCGCGTCCGGCGCCCACGACGGGCGCGACGGGTGAGGGGGCGGTGGCTGCGGTGCTCTCAGCGTTGACGGTCACGCGCTCCAGATTACGGGGTCGCGTCCAGCCGGTTTCCGGGGTGGCCGAAACGTGAGACGCCTCCCGTCGTGTCCCGGGGGCGGCGGGGCCGGGGAAGGGTATAGTGCGCCGCGTGATCGCGCAGCAGTGCCGCATCCGGCACACCCGCCGCTGGTGGTGGACCGTCCTCGGGCGGCCCGCCGACTGCGCGTGACTCACTGACCACCGCGAAGGCCGCCCCGGACGAGGGGCGGCCCTGCCGTGTGTGCCGGGTCTCCCCTCCCCACGACTCCTCGAGGGAGACCGCGTTGCGCCACCACCCACAGTCCCAGGACGCCGTCCACCGGCTGTTCCACCGCCTCACCACGGGCGACACCCCGTTCGCCCTGATCCAGCGCCGCACCCCGGGTCACGACCCGGAGCTGGTGGAGGTGCTCGTCGGCCCGGTCACGACGCTCGACCGGCTCGCCGACATCCCGCTGGGCCCCGAGCCCGGCGGCCGGGCGCTCGCCCTCGTCCCCTTCCGCCAGCTCGCCGAGCGGGGCTTCGAGGTGACGGAGGACGGCACGCCGCTGACGGTGCTGCTGCCGGAGGAGGTCCACGAACTGCCGCTCGCGGACGTCCTGGCGGCCCTGCCCCGGCACGAGGTCTCCGTCTCCGACGGCCGCTTCGACATCGACGACGCGCGCTACGAGCAGATCGTCCGCGCCGTCGTCGAGGACGAGATCGGCGGCGGTCAGGGCGCCAACTTCGTGATCAAGCGGACCTTCACCGGCCGTGTGACGGGCCTCGGCGCCGGACACGGCACCGAGGGCGCCGACGTCCCTGCCGGCCCCGACAGCCCCGACAGCCCCGACAGCACGGGCACCGGCTTCGGCGCCGCCGACGCGCTCGCCCTCTACCGGCGGCTGCTGGCCGGGGAGCGCGGCGCGTACTGGACCTTCGTCGTCCACACCGGCACGCGCGCCCTCGTCGGCGCCAGCCCCGAGGTCCACGTGCGGATGAGCGGCGGCACCGTCGTCATGAACCCGATCAGCGGCACCTACCGCTACCCGCCGGAGGGGCCGAGCGTGGCGGGGCTGTTGGCCTTCCTCGACGACCGCAAGGAGACCGAGGAGCTGTCGATGGTCGTCGACGAGGAGCTGAAGATGATGTGCGCGGTCGGCGACCGGGGTGGCGTCGTCGTCGGTCCGCGTCTGCTGGAGATGGCGCACCTGGCCCACACCGAGTACGAGCTGCGGGGACGCAGCACGCTGGACGTGCGCGAGGTGCTGCGGCAGACGCTGTTCGCCGCCACCGTGACGGGCAGCCCGCTGGAGAACGCCTGCCGGGTCATCGCCCGGCACGAGCGCGGCGGCCGGGGGTACTACGCGGGGGCGCTCGCGCTGCTGGGCCGCGACGCGGGCGGGGCGCAGGTGATGGACTCGCCGATCCTCATCCGCACCGCCGACATCGACGTGCCGACCGGCCGGCTGCGGGTTCCCGTGGGGGCGACGCTGGTGCGCGGCTCCGAAGCGGGAGGCGAGGTCGCCGAGACGCACGCCAAGGCGGCGGCGGTGCTCACCGCGCTGGGCGTGCGGCCGGGGCGCGCCCCGGCTGCGCCCGCCGGGGGCGGGCAGACGGCGGCGCGGCTGGTCGACGACCCCCGCGTGCCGGCGGCGCTGGCCGCGCGCCGCGCCGACCTGGCCCCGTTCTGGCTGCGCCTCCAGGACGGGCCCGGCCTCGACGCGGCGCGGGACGCGGCCGGTGGCCCTCCGGTGCTGGTGATCGACGGCGAGGACACCTTCACCGCGATGCTCGCCCACCTGCTGCGCGCCTCGACCGGACGCGAGGTCGTGGTGGTGCGCTACGACGCGCCGGGCCTGCGCGAGCGGGCGCTGGGGCACGCCGGCCCGGTCGTGCTCGGCCCCGGCCCCGGCGACCCGGGCGACGCTGCCGACCCGAAGATGCGGACGTTGCGCGCCCTCGCCGCCGACCTGCTGGCGGGGGTGACGGGGCCGAGCGGACCGGACGGCGGCCCGGCCGGGCGGGCGACGGTCCAGCGGCGCGGCGGCCTGCTGGGGGTCTGTCTGGGACACGAGTTGCTCGCCGCCGAACTGGGGCTGCCGCTGGTCCGCAAGGAGGAGCCGTACCAGGGAGCCCAGGAGCGGGTCGACTTCTTCGGCCGCACCGAGACGGTCGGCTTCTACAGCTCCTACGTCGCCCACTGCGACGACGCGGCGGCCGCACGGCTGGCCCGGCGCGGCGTCGAGGTCAGCCGCGACGCGACGACCGGCGCCGTCCACGCGCTGCGCGGCCCCGGCTTCGCGGGCGTGCAGTTCCACCCCGAGTCGGTGCTCACCCTGGACGGCCCGCGCATCGTCGCCGAGCTGCTGATCCCCGACCCGACGCCCACCCCGTCGGCCTGAGGTCCTGACGGCGTGACGGCGTGACGGCCTGACGGACGGGACCGACGGGACCGGCCCGACCGGCGGGACCGGCCCGACCCGCGGGAACGAACGGCGGGTCGGGCCGGTCAGAGCTCGGCGTCGAGGCCGCTCTCGATGGCGTACCGCACCAGCTCCGCCCGGTTGTGGAGCTGGAGCTTGCCCAGGGTGTTCTGGACGTGGTTCTGGACGGTGCGGTGGGAGATGACCAGGCGCTCGGCGATCTGGCGGTACGTCAGGCCCTTGGCCACCAGGCGCAGCACCTCCGTCTCCCGCTCGGTGAGGCGCGGCACCGCGGGCCGACGCGGGTCGCGGGGCTCGGCGACCGCGGCCAGGCGGCGGTACTCCCCGAGGACCAGGCCCGCGAGCCCCGGGGTGAAGACGGGGTCGCCTGCGGCCGTGCGGCGCACGGCCTCGACGAGCTCCGCGGCGCTGGCGGACTTCACCAGATACCCGGTGGCGCCCGCCTTGACCGCCTCCAGCACGTCCTCCTGCTCGCCGCTCGCGGACAGGACGAGCACCCGGGGCCCGTCGCCTCCGCCGGCGAGCTGGCGGCAGACCTCCGCGCCCGGCAGCCCCGGCAGGTTGAGGTCGAGCACCAGCACGTCCGGCCGCACCGCCCTGGCGCGGGCGACGGCCCGCGGACCGTCCCCCGCGGTCGCGACGACCTCCAGGCCGGCCTCGCCGAGGTCACGGGCGACCGCGTCGCACCACATCGGGTGGTCGTCGACCACCATCACCGTCAGGCGTTCCTCACTCACCCGCGTCCTCCCTCCTTCGGCAGCCGCAGCTCGACCTCGGTGCCCTGGCCCGGCACGGAGACCCACGCGGCGCTGCCGCCCAGGGCCGCCAGTCTGCCCCGGATCGACTGGGCGACGCCGAGCCTCCCCTCGGCCTCCGCCTCGGCGAGCCGGCCCTCGGCGATGCCGGGACCGTCGTCGCGCACCGTGACGAGAACCTGCTCCGGCTCGTCCTCCAGCAGAATCCACGCCTGGGCGTCGGGGGCGTGGCGGCGGACGTTGTCCAGGGCGGCGGCGACGGCCGCGGCGAGTTCGCGTGCGGCGTGGTGGGGCAGCGGCACCGGGCCCGGTGGCCCGGCGTACGTCACCCGCTGCCGTCGCGTGAGCTCTCCGACGCCGGACGCGGTGGGCGCGCCGGCCCCGCTGGCCGTGCCGGGCGCCGTGGCCGTCCCGGCCGGCGCCGCCGCGACGACCGAGCCGCCGCGAGCCGCGAGCGCCAGCAACGCGCCCACGTCCCGCGCCCCGTCGGCCCCCGTCGGGGCCTCCCCCGGCGGTCCCTCGCCGGCCGCGCCCAGCCGCGACGGCGGCCCGCCGGCGACCAGGGCGCGCAGCGCGCGCTCCTGCTCCCCCGCCAGCCGTCCGAGCTCCGCGGCCTCGCCGCCGACGGCCGCGCCCCGGCGCTGCACCATGGCGAGCACCTGGAGCACGCTGTCGTGGATGTCGCGGGCGAGCCGCTCCCGCTCCCGGGTCGCGGCCTCGATGCGCAACGCCCGCGCCAGGGTGCGCTCGCTGGCCCGCGCGAGCTCGATGACGTAGCCGACGGCGATGCTGGCCACGCAGACGAGCAGCACGTTGTGGAGCGTGCTGCGCGAGAGGTGCCCGGCCTGCACCAGGTTGGCGGCGCCGACCACGCAGGAGGCGCAGGCCGCCCAGCGCCAGCCGCCCCTGAGCGCGACGGCCAGCACGGACCCGGCCATCCAGATCGACGGCAGGGTCGGGCTGATGGCGTCCCCGGGGTCGGTGAGCGGGCTGAGCAGGATCCCGACGACGCCGACCGCGAGGTCCACCGCGAGGAAGCGCGGCGTGCACCGCTCGGCGGAGGAGACGGCCCGCAGCGTCGCGAGGGTCCAGGCGACGAGGGCCGTGAGGTAGGCGACGGCAACCGGCCGGTGGTCGTAGGCGTGGTAGTTGACGACGAAGAGCGCGACGGCGTAGCCGGCGGTCAGTACGCGGTAGCCCCTGAGCGCGCGCCACATCGGCGCCTCCACGGAGGAGGACATCCGCGCCGGCTCCGCGCGCTCCCGGCGCGTGGCCGGCACCAGCCCGCCGCTCGTCCCCCCTGACATCCCCCTGCCCCCTCGGTCCTCGCTCCCTCACACCGCCGACGGCGGCTTCTCCCGCCCGCCCCGCCCGCCGGACCCGCCCGGGCGACGCGACCCGCCGCCGCCCTCCCGCGCGGCCTTCGCCTTCGCCTCAGCCTTCGCCTCGGCCTTCGCCGCGGCCGCCTGCTCGGCCATCGTCTGCTTGGCCGTGGAGGCGTAGACGTCCACGTACTCCTGGCCGGAGAGCTTCATGATGGCGTACATCACCTCGTCGGTGATCGAGCGCAGGACGAACCGGTCCCCCTCCATGCCCTGGTAGCGGGTGAAGTCCAGCGGTTCGCCGATCCTGATCCCCGGCCGCATCAGCTTCGGCACGACCTTGCCGGGCGGCTGGATCTTCTCCGTGTCGATCATGGCGACGGGCAGCACCGGCGCCCCGGTGGCCAGCGCGATCCTGGCGAGGCCCCCCGGCCGGCCGCGGTAGAGCCGCCCGTCGGGCGAGCGGGTGCCCTCCGGGTAGATGCCGAAGAGCTCGCCGCGCTCCAGCACGGCTATGCCGCTCCTGACGGCGGCCTCGCCCGCGCCCCTGCCGCCGGAGCGGTCCACGGGCAGCTGCCCGACGCCGCGGAAGAACGCCGCGGTCAGCCGCCCCTTGATCCCGGGTGAGGTGAAGTACTCGGCCTTCGCGATGAACGTGACGCGGCGGTCGAGCACCGCCGGCAGGAAGAACGAGTCGGAGAAGGACAGGTGGTTGCTCGCGAGGATCGCCGGCCCGGTGGCGGGCACGTGCTCCCGGCCCTCCACCCAGGGGCGGAAGGCCAGCTTCAGCCCCGCTCCCACGGAGACCTTCATCGCCGCGTACAGCAAACCGACCTCCCGCGTAGACCGTCCGTGCCCGACCCTAACCGGGAACCCGCTTCCCCGCGCCCCCCGGGCGCGCCCGACACACACCCCGGCTCGGAACGGAACCGGTGCCGCCGCTTCCGACCCGTCGCGCGGCCCCCGACCGGCGCGTCGCCGACCCGGGCGCGCGGGCTACCGGCCGGCGTCGCGGCCCACGTAGGGTGGTCACACCCGGGCATGTCATGCCCGCCGCGCCCGTCGAAGGGAGCCCGCCGTGCCTCCTGTCCCCGGCTCTCTCCCCGGTCCGCCGCCCGGCGCCGAGGCCGGCCTCACGGCCGGCTCCACGGTCGGCTCCGAGGCCGGGATCCACCCTGGACTGTTCCCCGGCGCCGAGCCGTTCCGCCACCGTGGCTCGACGACCGGCGTCCTGCTCTGCCACGGCTTCACCGGCTGCCCCCAGTCGCTGCGCCCCTGGGCCGAACACCTGGCGGGCCGGGGCCTGACGGTCTCGCTGCCGCTGCTGCCCGGCCACGGCACCCGGTGGCAGGACATGCGGCACACCGGCTGGCAGGACTGGTACGCCACGGCCGAGCGGGAGCTGCGGGAGCTGACCCGGGAGTGCGAGCGCGTCTTCGTCTGCGGCCTGTCCATGGGCGGCGCCCTCGCGCTGCGCCTGGCGGCCCGTCACGGCGACGACGTGACGGGCGTGGTGGTGGTCAACCCGGCGCTGACCTTCCCGCGCTGGCAGGGGCACGCCCTGCGCGTGCTGCGCCACGTCGTCCCCAGCACCAGGGGGCTGATCTCCGACATCGCGAAGCCCGGGCCACGCGAGGCCGGGTACTCGCGGGTCTCGCTCCACGGCGCCTGGGCCCTGCGCGAGCTGCTGGCCCGGGTCCGCGCCGAGCTGCCGCGCGTCACGCAGCCGTTGCTGGTGGCGCACAGCCGGGTGGACCACGTGGTGCCGCCGTCGGACTCGGCGCTGCTGCTGGGCTCGGTATCGTCGGAGGACGTGACCGAACGGCTGCTTGAGGAGAGCTACCACGTGGCGACCCTCGACCACGACGCCGAGCGTATCTTTCAGGAGACGGACGCCTTCATCACCCGGCTCACGGCCGGGACGACCTCCCCACCGGTGAGCCACCCGGCGACAAGGAAGACAGCTCGTGACGGAACGTGACGCGGACCGCGGCGAGGGCCGTGACCCGATCGACGAGGAGGCCGCGTGGGCCGAGATCGTCGCCGGATACGGTGAGGAGCCCGCCGATCCGCCGGGCGTCTGGCCGCGGGCCGACGAGACCGACCTCACCGACACCGTCGACCGGGGCGCGCCCGTCCAGCCCGCGCAGCCCGCACACGAGGCCGGCCACGCCGGCACGCGCGGCGGCGAGCCGGCCGCCGCGGCGGGCGACGGCGAGGAGACACGGCACGAGGCCCCCGCGCCGGAGGGCGGCCCCCGGGACTGGGAGGCCGCGGAGGACGAGGAGGACGACCACTTCGTCCCGCCGGAGCCGCCACCGCTGCCCGAGACCGACCTGACCACCAAGCTCGCCTGGGTGGCGGTGATCGGCGGGCCGCTGCTGCTGATCGGCGTCGTGCTGCTCCAGCGCGACATGACGTGGTGGCTGGCGACGCTGGGCATCGGCGGCTTCCTCGGCGGCTTCGCCACGCTCTTCTCCCGCATGCGGGACGAGGACGACGACGAGTGGCCCGACCCGGGCAGCGGCGCCGTCGTCTGACACGACGTCCTCTGGCGGAAGCACCGTGCCCGGCTGCGGCCCCCGCCCCGGCCCGACCACCACCTCGGCCTCGGGCACGGGGCCCGCTCACCGCGCGAGGCACCGGCGGGTGGATCCCCGTCGGATCACCCCACGCCGCCCGAGGCCGGGGGAAGCACCGCGAGGCGGCCGAGCGCCTCCCGCACCGCTCGGCAGCGGGACGGGGCTCCCGGACGAGCCCGCCACCGTGCGGCGAAGGGCTGCCCGACGGCGGGAGCCCGGTGCGTGACGAGCCGCGATCGGGGCGCCGCGCGGCCGCACACGCCGCGGCCACCTCCCGGACCTCTGGACGACGTCCGGTGAGCGGCGGGGGCCGCCCGGGACACGGAAGACACGCCCGGGCGCCGTCCAGAAGGCTGTCCCGCGGCCCCTGGCGGGTCAGGGAGTGGCGTCCCGGGGCTTCTCCCCCACGCCGCTCCGCGGCCGCGGGGGTGTGCCCCCAGCAAGGCGGAGGAGGGAGTCAGCCTTGCGGGCTGGCGACCGACGACAACGCACCATGCGGAGTCGCAGGGCGTCGCGAGCCCGCCAGGCATTGCGGGACCGCCTTCAGATCCGGAGCGTGGCGAGGACCGGCAGGTGGTCCGTGGCGCGGCCCAGGTCGGCGCGCCACCCGGCGGCGTCGACGCCCGGCGGGCCCGTGGGGACGCCGCAGCCGAGCACCTCGACCTCCGACGTGCACAGCACCACGTCGATGCGACGGTCGGCTGCGTGGGAGGGGAAGGTGAACCTCCCGCCCTCGGGCGCCGCCCGCCACGCGTCGGTGAGTCCCCCGGTCAACAGCCGCGCGGTGCGGCCCGAGGGGCGTTCGTTGAGGTCCCCGGCGACCACGGCCGCGGGGGCGCCGAGCGCGGCCAGGTGCCGCAGCAGCAGCCGGCCCTGGGCCTGACGCTCGTCGCTCCGCAGGCTCAGGTGGCAGCTGACCACGCCCAGCCGCGCCTCGCGCCGCCCGCCCACGCGGAGCACCGCCGTGGCCAGCCCCCGGCGGTGCAGGCCGGGGGTGAGCGGGAAGGTGACGTCCTCGGCCCGCTCCACCGTGAGGCGCGGGCTGGACATGATCATGGTGCCGCAGGACGGGGCGCCCCCCGTGACGTACGTCAGCCCCGTGGCGCGCCCCAGGCGGGCGGCGTGGGCGCGCCACCCGAAGAACCGCGGGGCCTCCTGGACGCACAGCACGTCGGGGGCGCAGGCGCGGATCACCCGGGCCAACGCCGCCCTGTCGTCGCGCAGCGACCGGACGTTGTAGCTCAGCAGTCGCAGCTCCGCCACGCCCCGCACCGTCCCGACCTAGAAGGCTGTCCCGCAGTCCCTGGCGGGCTCACGACGTCCTGCGACGTCCTCCCCCAGACCCCTTTCGGGGTCCGGGAGGTGCCCCCAGCCGCGCTGGCGTCGGTCGCCGGCCCCACAGGCCGGCTCCCTCCGCCTCGCGGTCGACGCCACAGGACACCACTCCCCGTGACGCCTCTCAGCCCTGGCGGGCGAGGTCGGCCGCGCCCACCAGGCCGGCGCGCCCGCCGAGCTGGGCGGCGACGACCTGGGCGTGCGGACGGTACCGGCTGCCGACCAGCCAGCGGCGGAACGACTTGCGGATCGGCTCCAGCACGAGGTCTCCCTCGTCGGAGACGCCGCCGCCGACTATGAACGCGGAGGGGTCGAAGAGCGAGGCGAGGTCGGCCAGGCCCGCCCCGGCCCAGCGGGCGAGCTCGCGGAAGGAGTCGATGGCGACCGGGTCGCCCTCGCGGGCGGCCTGGCTGACGTGGCGTCCCTCGATGCCCTCGGGCGTGCCGTCCCCGAGGCCGAGCAGCACGGCGGCCGCGTCGGGCGTGGCCGTGGCGCGCTGCCGGGCGTACCGGACCAGGGCGCGCCCCGAGGCGTACTGCTCCCAGCAGCCCTGGCTGCCGCAGCCGCACAGCAGGCCGTCGGGCACGACCCTGAGGTGGCCGAACTCGCCCGCCACGCCGAACCGGCCCCGGTGGAGGCGGCCGCCGATGATGATGCCGCCGCCGAGGCCGGTGCCGAGCGTGATGCAGACGACGTCGTCGTGGCCCGCGCCCGCGCCGAAGCGGTACTCGCCCCAGGCGGCGGCGTTGGCGTCGTTCTCGACGACGACGGAGAGGCTGACCCGCTGCTCGATCTTGTCCTTCAGGGCCTCGTGCCGCCAGTTGATGTTGGGGGCGAACAGGACGGTGGCCCGCTTGTCGTCCACGTACCCGGCGGCGCCGATGCCGACGGCCTCCGCGGAGGTGCCGCTGCCCACGGTGCGGATCGCGTCGGCTATGGCGTCCACGACGCCCTCGGGGTTCGACGGGGTCGGCACCTGGCAGGTGTCGAGGATCGCGCCTTCCTCATCGACCACCCCGGCTGCGATCTTGGTGCCGCCGATGTCGACGCCGATGGTCAGTCCCATGCTTCCCTCGTGTGTGTCCGTTGAGCCCCGCCGGCGACCACGTTACCCCGCGACGGGGTGCCGAGAGGTGTCAGTCCAGGTCGATGCGGTGTGGTCCCGCCGCGTCGGGCGGGCCGTCGTCCCCGTCCGCCGCGGGCGGCGGTCCGTCCGGCCCGTCCGGTGACGACGCGGTGGGCGTCTCGCGGCGGGGCTCGGGGGGCCTGGTCCAGTCCCTCTCGTGGCCCTCGACGGCCGAGCGGTAGGCGGCCAGGAGCTCCTGGCCGGCCCTGGCCAGATGGTTCAGGACGTCGGCGTTGCGCTCGATCACCGGCTCCAGCGCGGCCCTGGCCTGGTGGGCGAGCGGCGCGGCGCCGAGGCCGAGTCCCCCGCCGAGCCGTCCGAGGTGCTCGGTGACGGTGTCGGCGAGGCGGCGCAGCTCGCGGGCGGGGTCGAGCGGCTCGGGACCGTAACGCTCCCGGCGGCGGGCCTCCTCGGCCGCCAGGTCCTCCCCGCAGGCGGTGGCCCAGGCGTCGGGGTCGGCGGGCGACGGGTCGACGGCCTCGTCGGCGACGGAGGGGTCGCGAGGCTCCTGTGGGTGCTTCGCGGAATGCTCCTCGGCGGTCATCAGCCGGCCCTCCGTACGACGTGACGGTCCTCCTTGACGGTACCCGAAGGCCGCCGTCACCAGCAGACCCCCTGTCATCCCCCGTCGGGTGCCCGCTCTCCGGCACCGCCCCGGCGCCCGCCGTCGGCGGGCCACTGGGCGGGGTCGGGACGAAAGCGGACGGCCAGGGTGCCGTCCTCCTCCAGCGCCGCGCCCGCGACGGTGCACCGGCGCAGCGCCGAGGGCAGCGGCAGGACGCGACGGAACGGGCCCGTGGTGACGACGAGTTCGTCGCCGCGCCGGACGAGGCCGAGCTCGTCGCGGACCGAACCGGGCAGCGGCAGCCGCCAGACCAGCAGGCCGTCCTCGGTGAGCCGGTCGAGGAGGGCGGGCTCCTCGCGGTGCGCCGCGGCGGCCGGCGGCTCCGTCATGCCGGCGAGGTGGCGCAGCTGGGCGGGGCCGGCCTCTCGGCCGAGATGCGGCAGGCTGTGGACACGGTCGCGCGGCACACCCACGGCGTCGACGAACTCCCGCAGCGCCGTCCACTGCCGCTCCGCGAGCGTGCTGAGCCACGGGTCCAGGCCGGGCGTGGCGGGGATCATGCGGTTCGCGGTGACGGCCTCCAGCGGCAGGCCGTGCAGGGCCAGGCCGGCGCGCGCGGCGCGGGTGGTGGCCAGGGAGCGCCCGCTGCCGGGGTCGATCACCAGGCGGACCGCGGTGCCGGGCCCGGTCACGATCGCCCGCGCGGCGGCGAGTTCGGCGTCGAGGCGGCCGGCCGCGTCGAGGAGCCCGGCGCCGGGCAGCGGCACGCCGGCCAGCTGGGCGAGGATCGGGCGCAGCGCACGGGCGGCGAGCCGTTCCGGGGGCAGCAGGCGGCGCAGGTAGCGCCCGAGCTGCTCGGGCAGGGCGAGGATCCGCAGTGCCTCGGCCACGGGGGCCACGTCGACGACGAGCAGTTCCCAGCGGCCGGCGGCGTGCGCGGCACGCAGCGTCTGGTGGAGCGCGAGGGCGTGGGAGCCGGGCAGCTCGGTCAGCTCGTCGTCGTCGAGGGGTGCCGCGCCGAGGGCGTCGAGGGCGGGGGTCACGTGGCTCTGGAGGCCGAGGAGCCGCTCGCGGAAGACCCGGCCCGCGTCGATCCGGGCGACGTCGACCGGTCCCCACCGCGCGGGCTCCTCGGGCCACGCGGGTGGCGGCTCGCCGAGCAGTGTCGCGAGCCGGGCCGGCGGCTCCGCGCTGAGCAGCAGCGTCGTCTGTCCCTGCCGGGCCGCGGCGAGCGCGGTCGCGGCGGCGACGGTGGTGGCGCCGTCCCCGCCCGGTCCCGTCACGAGGAGGACGCGGGGGCCGGGCGCGGGGGCGCGTCCCTCCTCGGGTGCCGCCTCCGCCGCGGCGGCCACCGCCGCCCCGCCCGCGGGGTCCACGCCCCCGGGGCCCGCCTCGTCTCCCGTCACGTCGGCCGTCGTCACGCCGTCCGCGGTCGCGCCGTCCGTGGCCCTGCCGTCCGCTGTCACGTCACCTGCCGTCCGGTCGCCGGTCGCCGTCTCGCTCGCCGTCACGTCGCTCCCCTCACGTCGCCGGGCGTCAGCTCACGGGTGGCCGTTCTCCACGCGCTTCTTCAGCCCGTCCAGGGCCCGTTCGATGATGACCTTCTCTGCCTTGCGCTTGATGGTGCCGAGCATGGGGATCTTCACGTCGACGGTGAGCTGGTAGGTCACCTCGGTGTGCCTGCCGTCGGCCACCGGGTCCAGACGGTAGGTCCCGTCGAGGGCGCGCAGCATCTTCGACCTCACCAGGGACCAGCTGACCTCGCGGTCGCCCGACCACGCGTAGGCCAGGACGTGCTCGTCCCTGATGGCGCCGGCGTCGAGGAGCAGCCGCACCTGCTCGGCGCGGCCGGCGTCGTCGGCGGAGAGCACCTCGGCCTCCTTGACCTCCCCCGTCCACTCCGGGTAGCGGCCGAAGTCGGCGATCACCGCCATCACCTCGGCCGGCGGGGCTTCGATCGTGATGCTCGACCTGGTGTGTTCGGCCATGGCGGTGGCTCCTTGGAATGTCGTACGAGGCGTGGACACCGGTCCGTCCGCGGGAAGGCTACCGCGCCGCGGCCCACCGGGGTCAGGACTACAGCAGCTCGCGCAGCCGGTCTGCCAGATGGTCCCAGCGCCAGCGTTCCTCCACCCAGGCCCGGCCGCGCTCCCCCATCCTGCGGCGCAGTTCGGCGTCGGCCAGCAGGGCGACGAGCCGCTCGGCGGTCTCGGCCGGCGCGCTCGCCGCGCCGGCGCCCACCACCCAGCCGGTCTCCCCCTCCAGCACGGCGTCGGGCGCCCCGCCGGAGTCGCCGCCGATGACGGGCAGCCCCGTGGCGGACGCCTCCAGGTACACGATGCCCAGGCCCTCCACGTCGAGACCGCCGCGCCGGGTGCGGCAGGGCATGGCGAAGACGTCGCCGGCGCCGTAGTGGGCCGGCAGCTCCTCCCAGGGCACCTCGCCGGTGAACCGGACCGCCGCCGCCACGCCCGTGGTGACGGCCAGCTTCTCCAGGTCCGCGCGGTACGGGCCGCCACCGACGATCAGCAGCACGGCGTCGGGGTGGGCGGCCAGCACCCGCGGCATGGCGCGGATCAGGGTGTCCTGTCCCTTGCGCGGCACCAGGCGGGAGACGCACACCACGACCGGGCGCTCGGCCAGTCCGAGCGCCGCCCGCACGGCCGCGCCGCCGGAGTCGGGGTGGAAGGTCTTCTCGTCGACGCCGGGGGTCAGCTGCGTCATGCGCGCGGCGGCGGCCGGGGTGAGCGCCCGCGCGATCCGCTCGCGGTGGTACTCGCCGAGGTAGGTCAGGGTGTCGGTGTGCTCGCCGATGCGCCGCAGCAGCTGACGGCTCGCGGGCAGCCGGGCCCAGCCCGACTCGTGGCCGTGGGTGGTGGCCACCAGCCGCTCGGCGCCGGCGGCCCGCAGCGCGGGGGCGAGCAGCCCGAGGGGGGCCGCGGCGCCGAACCAGACGGCGGTGCAGCCGTGTTCCCGCAGCAGCGCGGTGGCGCGCCGGCTGACCCGGGGGGTGGGCAGCAGCATGGTGGCGCGGTCGCGGACCACGGGGAAGGGCTGCTCGGCGTCGAACCGCGCGGTGGCCTCCCGCCCCTCGGCGTCCCGCTTCCACGTCGAGGCGTACACCACGACCCGTCGCGGGTCGAGCCGCAGCGCCATGCTGTGGAGGAACGCCTGGATGCCTCCCGGCCGCGGCGGGAAGTCGTTGGTCACGATCAACGTCTTACGCATCGCCACGACCTTACCCAGCCGCCGGACCCCCGCCTCACGCCGGCCACCGGACGGGCCCGGCCGGTGCGCCGGGACGCCGCTCCCCGACTCACCAGGGAACCGGGGAACGAGCGGGACGGACGTCAGGAACGGACGTCAGGGACGGACGACGGAGGAGACCGGCATGATGCCGACGGGGTCGTAGCGCACCGAGGCGCCCGGGTGCGGGGAGTGGATCATCTGGCCGTCGCCGACGTAGATGCCGACGTGGCTGGCGTCGGAGCGGAAGGCGACGATGTCGCCCGGCAGGGCCTGGGAGAGCGGGACGGGCCGGCCCGCGGTGGCCTGCCCCTGGGAGGTGCGGGGCAGGGCGACGCCGGCCTGGGCGTAGGCCCACTGCACGAGGCCGGAGCAGTCGAACGCGTCGGGCCCCGCCTGTCCCCAGGCGTAGGGTCGGCCGACGGCCGAGGTCGCGGCGGCCACGGCCGTGGCGGCGCGCGAGGAGGGCGCGCCGGCCGCTCCGCCGCCGAGCGACACGGTGGCGGCGCCCGTGGCGCGGGCCGCCGCGCGTTCGCGTTCCTCGCGTTCCTGGGCGGAGAGCGTGGCGAAGTGGCTCCTGGCCGCCTCCAGCCGGCGCTGGGCGGTGGTCTTGGCCCGGGTGAGCCGCTGCCGTTCCTCCGTCAGCTCCCGCAGCGCCCGCCGCGCCTCCTGGCGGCGCTGTTCCAGGCCGCGTTGGACGGCGCGCAGCTCGCGGAGGGCGCCCGTCTGCCGGTCGCCGACGCGGTCGAGGGTCGCCGCCCGGTCGAGGTAGCCGTCGGGGTCGGCGGTCAGCAGCAGGGCCAGGGAGGGGTCGATGCCGCCGCTGCGGTACTGGGCGGCGGCCGCGGAACCGAGGGCGCGGCGCTGCTCGTTGAGGGCCTGCTGGCCACGGGCGACGCGGTCCTGCCGGCGTTCGAGCTCCTCCTCGAGGCCCTCCACCCGCTCGGAGGCGCCGTTGTACGCCTCCACGGCCCGCTCGGCCTCGACGAGCAGCCGCTCCACCTCGGCCGCCGCCTCGGCGCTGGTGCCGGGGGTGGCGTCGGCGGCCTGCGAGGACGCCTCGGCGGGCCCGCCCGGCTCGGCGAGCACCGGCACGGCCGTGGCCGCGACGGCGGCCGTGGCGACGGTGACGGACAGGGCCGTGACCCGGACGGCCCGCGCGCGGTCCGCGCGGGCTTCGGGTGAACGCGGACGTCGGTGACAGGCCACGCTGCGGGCACGCTCCCTTCGGTGGGTCCGTGACGGAACCGGGAGCAGAATCTAGCCGCGTGGTGGCGCGACGCCCGGGAGGCTGGGCGCGGCTCACAGGGTGACAGCGGGACGCCCTCGCAGGTCACACGGGACGCGCGGCCAGTGCGCGACTCCCCGGAATCACCCGGATGGCCGAACGTCGGACACCGCCGGGTGGCGCGTGCCCGCGGGATCCGCGAGGGCTCGGCGGAGGGCCGGAGGAATCCGAGGAGTCCGAGGAGACCGGACGGGTCGGGAAGGTTCCGGACGGATCCGGAGGGGTCCGCGGGGTCTCAGCCGACGCGGACGCCCCACGCGAAGGGCATCACGTCGAGGGAGCTGTACTCGACCACGCCGCCGGGCCGCGGGGCGTGGATCATCTGCCCGTTGCCCACGTAGATGCCGACGTGGCTCAGCTCGCTGTAGAAGAAGACCAGGTCGCCGGGGGCGAGGTCGTTGATGCCCACCTGGGTGCCGGCGTAGGCCTGGGACTGGGAGGTGCGCGGCAGCGAGACGCCGGCCTGGGCGTAGGCCCAGGAGGTCAGGCCGGAACAGTCGAATCCGCCGGGGCTGGAGCCGCCCCAGACGTACGGGGTGCCGAGCGCGGTCTCCGCGGCGGCCACCGCCGCGGCGCCGTAGGAGGAGGCGCCCTCCAGGGAGGCGCCCGCCGCGGCCTCGGCCGCGTCGGAGGCCTCCTCGGCGGCGGCGGCGTCGAGCGCGGCCTGCTCCTCCTCGGTGAGCTGGTTGAGCAGCTCCTGCGCCTCGGCGAGCCGGCCCTGGATCTCGTCCTTGCGCTCGCGCAGCTCCTCGCGCAGCTCCTCCAGGTCCTCCAGCTTCTCGGCGGCCTCCTCACGCTGCTGCTCGAGGGTGCGCTGCTGGCTCTCTATCTGGCGCAGCGTCTCGGCCTGCACGCCGCTGACCTGGTCGAGGGTGGAGGCGCGGTCCAGGTACCCCTCGGGGTCGGAGGAGAGGAAGAGCTGAACGGACGGGTCGAGGCCACCGTTGCGGTACTGGGCGGAGGCGATGGAGCCGAGGCTGCCGACGAGGTCGTTGAGCTCGCCCTGGCCGCGGGCGGCGGCGTCCTGGAGGTCGGCGATCTCCTCCTCCAGCTCCTCCTCCTGCTCCTTCGCGCCGTTGTACTCCTCGGTGGCTTCCTCCGCCTCGTGGTGGAGCTCGTCGACCCGCTCCTGGACCTCTTCCATCGTTGGGTTCGGGTCCGCCTGGGCACCCTGGGAGGTGACGGCCACGGTGGCGGCGGCGGTGGCGCCGAAGAGGGTGAGACGGGCGCGGCTTGGCTGCTTGGGACGACGGTGGGACGCCACGGGGGCGAGCTCCTTCTTCCTCAGCCGCCTGCCGGGTGTGGGGCGCTTCGCGTCCCGGCTCCGCGTCTCGGCCGCGGATTCGGCGGTCCTCCACGGCCACCCCCGGTGGGTGATCGACCGCGTGAAGGTTCGAGCCCAGACCCTAGCGACACGCCGTCCATGGGATCAAACCCCAGCGGGCATTTTTTACCACAACAGCAATCACGACGTCCCGAGTACGGGGCTATGTCGCTTTTCTGAGCGAGGACTTCGGGCGCCTCCGGACACCGGCCCGCGCCTCTTCGCGGCCGTCGCACGGCGCTCCGTCGGGTCCCGGCTCCGGGAGACGGTCGACCGTCAGGTGCGGGAGAGCCGCCGCAGCAGGAGCGTGGAGGAGACGGGGCGGGCACCGGCCCTGGCCACGCCGTCGGCGACCTCGCGGTCGGCGGAGACCACCACGACCGGCCGGCCCGGCGGCTCGGCCCGCACCAGGCGGCGGATCAGCTCGTCGGCGGTCTGGCCCGGCCGGCTGAAGAGCACCCGCACGCCGCGGGGCGGGGTGAGCAGCACCGGCGCGGCCAGCTCCGCGCCGTCGAACACGCAGGTCATCTCGGCGCCGGTCTGGGCGGCGAGCACCGCGAGCCCTCCCAGCAGCCGCAGCCGCTGCTTCTCCAGCGGCATCGTGGGATACCCGGTCTTCGTCACGTTGTACCCGTCGACGACCAAGTGGGACTGGGGCAACGCGAGGAGCTGGTCGAGGAGGGCGGGGTCGTCCTCGGCGAGCGCGCGCCGCGCCACGTCCTGCGGGCTCATCCCGCCGGGCTCGACGGCCTCGACCGTCTCGGCGGGTCTGAGCTCCACGGGCGGCAGGGCCAGCTCGCGCCGCAGGCCCTGCGCCGCCTCGTGCACCGTGTCCAGCAGCAGCCGCACGCGCATGTCCGCGATGCCGCGCCCCTCCCGCACCGACTTCCGGCTCGCCTCCAGCGCGGCCTCCGCCTCCGCCAGGCGGCCGCGCAGCCGCCGCGCCTCGCTCTCCAACTGCGTGCGCGCGGTGGCCGACTCCGACCGCAGCTCGTCGAGCTCCGCGCGGAGCCTGCGCAGCGCGGCCTCGCCGCGCCGCACGTCGCTCTGGGCGGCGCGCAGCTTGCGGCGCACGGCGTCGGACTCCTTGCGCGCCGCCTCCAACTCCGTGCGCAGCCGGTCGCCCTCCACGCGCACCTGGGTGCGCAGCTCGGTCAGCTCCTCCCGCATCCGGGAGAGTTCGCGTTCGCGCTCCTGCTCCTCGTGCTCGGCCTGGGCCCGTTGCGCCTCCTCGCCGGCCGCGGCGACGAGCTTGGACCAGCCGACGGGCCGCAGCACGAACGCGACGGCGGCCACGTCCACCGGATCGGCGGCGGGCGGCGGGCTGCCCTGCGACACGGCGTCGGCGAGCTCGGACTCGGCCTCGCGCAGTCTGGCCGCGACCCGCTGGCGGAAGACCCGGTCGTTCTCCAGCAGGGCGGCCATGGTGCTGCCGCCGTACCGCACGCGGTGGGCCGGGGTGAAGCGCGCGTACTGCCGCAACGGGGCGGGCAGCTCGGTGATCTTCAGGCCGGCGAAGGCGTCGCTGGCCAGCGCGATGACCCGGTGTCTGACCCGCTCGGGCAGCGGGCGGTCGAGGATCTCCTCCTCGGGCTCCGGCTGCCCGGCCGTCGCGCCGTCATCCCTGGCATCCGTCACCGCGGCACACCGTCCGTCAGCCCGGCAGACCGGGCGGGCCCCCCAGCCCGGCCGGTCCGGCCTGTTCCAGTGCGGGAAAACCCATGGTCTCGCACTCCGTTTCCGTTCACGTTGCGTGCTCGTGCTCCGCGAAAGCGGTGAACACGCCTCCAGTGTCACCCTACGGCCTGGTGGCCGTCTCGTGTGCTGCGGCGCAGGTCCCGCGAGGATCCGGGGACCCGAGGCCCTAGGGTGGCCTTGCGTACCACCAGGCGAGACGCGGGAAGAGGCTCAGAGTGATCACGTCGATCGTGCTGATCAGGACCAGTGTGGACCGTGTTCCGGAGGTAGCGGAGCAGATCGCGTCCCTGGAGGGCGTCAGCGAGGTGTACTCCGTGACCGGGCCGCACGACCTCATCGCCGTGGTCCGGGTGCGGCGGCACGAGGAGTTGGCGGAGGTGATCCCCGGGCGCATCAGCAAGGTGCCCGGGGTCGCCTCCACCGAGACCCACGTCGCGTTCCGGGCCTACTCGCAACACGACCTGGAGGCCGCGTTCGCCCTCGGGCTCGACGAGTAGGCCGGGCCTTCCGCGGTCACGCGTGGGTCACGCGTGGGTGGCCGCGACCCACCGTTCGAGGGTGGCGGCCGCCGCGCCGGAGTCGATCGACTCGGCGGCCCTGACGATGCCGGCCGCGATCTGCTCGGTCAGCGGCACGTCGCGCGGCTCCAGCGCCGCGAGGGCCGCGGCCGCGTTGAGGAGGACCGCGTCCCGCACGGGGCCGGGCTCACCCTCCAGCACGCGGCGGGCGACGTCGGCGTTGTGGGCGGCGTCGGCGCCGCGCAGCGCCGACACCTCGGCCAGCGGCAGGCCGACGGAGCGCGGGTCGAAGGCGTGCTCGACCACCTCGCCCCCGCGGACCACCCACACCGTGGAGGTGGCGGTGGTGGTGAGCTCGTCGAGCCCGTCGTCGCCGCGGAAGACCAGCGCCGAGGTGCCGCGCTCGGCGAGCACGCCGGCCATGATCGGCGCCATCCTCCGGTCCGCGACCCCCGTGGCCTGGGCCTGCACGCGGGCCGGGTTGGTCAGCGGGCCCAGGAAGTTGAAGGGGGTCGGGACGCCGAGCTCCTTGCGGGCGACGGCCACGTGCCGCATGGAGGGGTGGAACTTCACGGCGAAGCAGAAGCTGATGCCGGCCTCCACCGCGACCTCGGCGACGCGCTCGGGCGTGAGGTCGAGGTTGACGCCGAGCTTCTCCAGCACGTCGGAGGCGCCGGAGGCGCTCGACGCCGCGCGGTTGCCGTGCTTGACGACCCGGGCGCCGGTGCCGGCCACGACGATCGACGCCATCGTGGAGATGTTGACCGTCCTGGCCCGGTCGCCGCCGGTGCCGACGATGTCGACGGTGGGCCCCGGCACCTCGATCAGGTTGGCGTGCTGGTACATGGCGCGCACCAGGCCGGTGATCTCCTCGACGGTCTCGCCCTTGGCGCGCAGCGCGACGGCGAAGCCGGCGATCTGCACGTCCGTGGCCTCGCCGGCCATGATCTGGTCCATCGCCCAGGTGGCCTCGTCGGCGGTGAGGTTCTCTCCGGCGAGCAGCGTGCTCAGCACGTCGGGCCACGTGTGGGGACTCATCGTGATCACTCCTGGCGTGGTCATGCGGCATACGGATGGTCGAGCCGTCGCCCCGAAGCATAGGGCAGTCAACGACGGACGCCGGCGCCCGCTGTGCGGGGGCCGGCGTCCGTCGTCGTTCGGTGAGGCTAGTGGTGTCCGTCGCCGCTGGTGACGGCGCGGTACTCCTCGACGGTCGCCTTCGGGATCTGGGCCTGGTCGCCGAAGTACCCACGGCTGACCCTGGCACGGGCCCGCTCCACCGGGTTGATCCGCCGCCGCACGCCGTTGCCGTCGGTCTCCGGACCGATCTCCGCCGGCGCCGGCTGGTCGTGGGCGACCAGGGTGTAGAGCTGGTCGCGCGACAGGGGCTCGTGCACCTCGACGAACTCGCCGTGCGGCAGCCGCTTGATGATGCCGGTCTCCCGCCCGTGCAGCACCTTCTCCCGGTCCCTGCGCTGGAGGCCGAGGCAGACGCGCCGGGCGACGACGAACACCAGCGGCGGCAGCACGAAGAAGGCGATGCGGCAGAACCAGGTGATCGCGTTGATCGAGAGGTTGAAGTGGGTGGCCCACAGGTCGTTGCCACCGGCCATCATCGCGACGCCGAAGGCGGAGATCCAGGCGGCGCCGAAGGCCGTGCGGGTGGGCACGTTCCGCGGGCGCTGCGCGATGTTGTGCTCGCGGTTGTCCTTGGTCACCCACGCCTCGAAGAAGGGGTAGAGACCGATGGCCAACAGCAGCGCCGGGAAGACGCCCAGCGGCACCAGCAGACCGAAGTTCAGCGTGTACCCGCCGGGGATCACCCACTCCCAGCCGGGCATCATCCGCACCAGACCCTCGGAGAAGCCGAGATACCAGTCCGGTTGGACGTTGGTGGAGATGTGGTCGGGGCGGTACGGGCCGAGCACCCAGACCGGGTTGATCGTCACCGTCGCGGCGATCAGTGTGATCACGCCGAAGACCACGAAGAAGAAGCCACCGGCCTTGGCGATGTACACCGGGAGGAACGGCATGCCCACCACGTTGGTGTTGTCCCGCCCGGGGCCCGCGTAGTGGGTGTGCTTGTGGTAGACGATCAGGACCAGGTGGGCGACCACCAGGCCGAGCATGATCCCCGGCAACACCAGCACGTGGATGATGAAGAACCTCGGGATGATGTCGTTGCCCGGGAACTCCCCGCCGAAGAGGAACATCTGGATGTAGCTGCCGATGACCGGGGTGGCGAGGATGGCGCCCTCGGCGAAGCGGATGCCGATGCCGGAGAGCAGGTCGTCGGGCAGCGAGTACCCGGTCAGACCGGTGAAGATCGCCAGCACCAGCAGCAGGAAGCCGAAGAGCCAGTTGATCTCGCGCGGCTTGCGGAACGCCCCGGTGAAGAACACCCGGAACATGTGGACGAACAGGCCGACGACGAAGATCAGCGCCGCCCAGTGGTGGATCTGCCGCACGAGCAGACCACCGCGCACGTCGAAGCTGATGTCGAGGGTCGAGGCGTACGCCTCGGACATCAGCACGCCCTGCATCGGCGCGTAGGAGCCGTGGTACTCGATCTCGGCCATGCTCGGCACGAAGAAGAGCGTCAGGTACACGCCGGTGAGGATCAGGATGATGAAGCTGTAGAGCGCGATCTCCCCGAGCAGGAACGACCAGTGGTCGGGGAAGATCTTGCGCATGTTGGCCTTGGCGAGGCTGTAGAGACCGACCCTGCCGTCGGCCCAGTCGGCGATGCGCTCGCCGGCCGGCGCCTTCCCCCGGCTGCGCCGGGGGGCTTCGTCCCGTGTGGTGCTCATCCGCGCTCCCAGAAACTCGGGCCGGGGGGAACATCGAAGTCGCCGAGTGCTTCGAGGTACCCCTCATCGTTGACCGTGATACGCAGCTGCGGCAAGGGGTGGCCGGCAGGTCCGAAGAGGACCCGCGCCCCGTCGGCGAGGTCGAACGTCGACTGGTGGCAGGGGCAGAGCGCGTGGTGGGTCTGCTGCTCGTAGAGCGTGGCCGGACAGCCGATGTGGGTGCAGATCTTCGAGAAGCACAGGATGCCCTCGTACCCCCACTCGGCGGAGCGCTGGTCCCTGATGTCCTCCGGCTCCAGCCGGACCAGCATCACGGCGGCCTTGGCGATCTCCTCGGGGAAGTCGTGGTCGTGCTCGTCCAGCCCCTCGGGCCGGGCCTGCGTGAGGGAGCCGACCGTGATGTCCTCCGGCCGCAGCGGCTGCCCGGTGGCGTCGTTGACGATCAGCGTGCCCGCCCGCCACATGGTGTGGCGCAGCTTGTCCTCCGGCAGCGGCCCGAGGTCACGCAGCAGCACCAGGCCCGACAGGGGAACGAGGCCGAGCGCGCCGTAGAGGCTGCGGCGCACCAGGGAGCGGCGGCCGAACTGCGACTCGCGCGCGCCCTGCTTGAACTCCTCGATGACCCTCGCCTTGACCGGCTCGGGCGCGGAGATCGGGTGCCGCTCCTCGGAGACCTCCTCGTCGGACATCAGCGTCCGCGCCCAGTGGATGGCGCCGATGCCGATGCACAGCAGCGCGACGGCCAGCGTCAGGCCGAGCGCGAAGTGCAGCCCGCTGACGTGGCCGACGGGCCAGACGTAGACGATCTCCTCGATCGGGATCGCGACGTAGGAGGCGATGAAGCCGACCGTGGCCAGCATCGAGGTGGTGAACAGCAGCGCCACGGTGCGCTCGGAGCGCCTGGCCGCCCGCTCGTCGATGTCCTGGCGGCGGGGCTGGTGCGGCGGCAGGCCCGGGTCGGCGAACGGGTCGTCGTCCGGTACGGCCACCGCGCCGTGCGAGCCGTTCCGCTCGGCCGGCGCGTGCGCGGACGCGGCGCCACCGTGCTCGGGGGTGTCAGCCTTCGCTGGCTGCTTGTGCTCTTCGTGGTCTTCGTGGCTACTCATGACTTCTTGGCCTTCGCGGTCCGGGCGCCGATCCACACGGCCGCGGCGATGAGGAATCCGATACCGATGGTCCAGGCGAAGAGGCCTTCGCTGACAGGACCGATGCCACCGAGGGCGAACCCACCGGGGCTCGGCGCCTCGGAGGTGTTGACCGACTCGAGCCAGGCGATGATGTCCCGCTTCTCCTGGTCGCCCAGCGTGGCCTGGGGGAAGGAGGGCATGTTCGACGGGCCGGTCGCCATGGCCTCGTAGATGTACCGGGGGTCGACGTCGCGCAGGTTCGGCGCTTCCTTGCCGTGGGTCAGCGCGCCGCCCTGCCCGGTGAAGTTGTGGCACTGCGAGCAGTTGCTGCGGAAGAGCACGCCGCCGCGGGCCGCGTCACCCTCGGACGGGTCGTAGGCCGACTCGTCCGGCACCGCGGGGCCGGGGCCGAGGGAGGCGACGTACGCGGCGAGCTGGTCGATCTCCGCCTGGCTGTAGATGTTCGGCTTCTTCTCCGCCTGCGGACCGGGCTGCTGCAACGGCATGCGGCCGGTGCCGACCTGGAAGTCCACGGCCGCGGCGCCGACGCCCACCAGGCTGGGCCCGTCGCTGGAGCCCTGGCCACCAGTGCCGTGGCAGCTGGCGCAGCCGAGGTCATAGAGCTTCTTGCCCTCCTCGATGGCGAGGGACTGGGCCGAGGTGTCGGCCTGCGCCTCTTCCGCGGGGGCGAGCGTGGCGTACAGCCACCCGGTGGCCGCCAACGCGAGGAGGAGAACGACGAACGCCGCCAGTGGATGGCGTCGTCGTGCGGAGAGCTTTTTCACGGTTACCCCGGTGAGGTCTGCTGCGTGGTGGGCGGGTACGGACGATGCGGCTACGGTCGACTGTGCTCGGGGGTGGGCCTACTGGATCAGGTAGATCGTGATGAACAGCCCGATCCAGACGACGTCGACGAAGTGCCAGTAGTACGACACGACGATCGCCGACGTGGCCTGCTCGTGGGTGAAGCGACGGGCGGCGTAGGTCCTGCCCAGCACGAGCAGGAAGGCGATCAGCCCGCCGAGCACGTGCAAGCCGTGGAAGCCGGTGGTCAGGTAGAACGCCGAGCCGTACGGGCCGGAGGAGAGCGTGATCCCCTCGTGGGCGACGAGCTCGACGTACTCCGTGACCTGTCCGCCGATGAAGATCGCGCCCATGACGAAGGTGACCACGAACCAGCCGCGCAGCCGCTTCACGTCACCGCGCTCGGCCGCGAACACGCCGAGCTGGCAGGTGAGTGAGGAGAGCACCAGGATCGTGGTGTTGGTGGCCGAGAACGGCAGGTTCAGCGAGTCCGCGTTCTCCTGCCAGTACTCGGTGCCCATCACCGAGCGGAGCGTGAAGTACATCGCGAAGAGGGCCGCGAAGAACATCAGCTCGGAACTGAGCCAGATAACCGTCCCGACGCTGGTGACGTTCGGCCGGTTCACGGAGGGAACCGGTGGGGGAGCGTGCCCGGTGTCTACTGCTGTTGCTGTCGCCACGCCCGTCATTATGTCGTTCCCCTCCCGGGCGCCTGCCCCGGGGGGTGCCGTTCGGTGTGTTCGGCACCCGAGGAGTAGCATCCGGCGTGTCCGCCCCGGCTCCAGGGAGGTAACGATGCAGCGCACCGCGACGGTGCTGGTCTACAGCGACGACGTCAACACCCGCGAGCAGGTGCGGCTCGCGGCCGGGCGGCGCCCGGCCCCCGACGCCCCCCTGGTGGAGTACGTGGAGTGCGCGACGCTGCCCGCCGTGCTCTCCGAGCTGGAGGCCGGCGGCATCGACGTCTGCGTGCTGGACGGCGAGGCCGTGCCGGCCGGCGGCATGGGGGTCTGCCGCCAGATCAAGGACGAGATCTTCGACTGCCCGCCGGTGCTGCTGCTGATCGGCCGGCCGCAGGACGCCTGGCTGGCGACCTGGAGCCGGGCCGAGGCGGCGATCCCGCACCCGGTGGACCCCTCCGCCCTGGCCGCCGCGCTCGCCTCGCTGCTGCGCGAGCGGCTGCCCTCGGTGGCGTAGCGCCGGCGGGCGTGGGGCGTGTCCCGCGCCCGCCGGGGCGCCGCCCGTTCGGGTGCCGGCCGGTCGGGCGACCGGGGTGGGAAGGGCCCGTCCCGCCGTCAGATGCGGGGCTTGAGGCGGCTGGTCAGGGGCGTGGTGAGCTGTTCGCCGCTGGCGTCGGCGCCGCCGGCGTCAGGGGCGTCCCCGTCGTTCTCGCGGTCGGTGCCACGGTCGTTCTGCTGGCGCTGCGTGCCGTCGCCGGTGTCGTCCGTGGCGCCGGCGAGCGCGCTGCCCGCGAGCCACTCCTCCCAGCTCAGGTTCCAGTCGCCGAAGCCGTTGCCGAACGGCGCCATGTCCTCGCCGAAGCCGTTGACGTGCTCGACGATGTCGCCGGGCTTGACGAGGTTGAAGAACCACTCGGCGTTCTCGGTGCTGAGGCCGGTGCAGCCGTGGCTGACGTTGTCCACGCCCTGCGAGCCGACCGACCACGGGGCGCCGTGGACGTACTCGCCGCTCCAGGTGAGCCGGGCCGCCCAGTAGACGTCGAGGTCGTAGGACTCGGCACTGCCGGCGGGGATGCCGATGCTGGTGCCGTTCATCCGCACGTACTCCTCGCGGGCGAGGATGACCTTCTTGCCGTTGCGCGTGGCGAAGCCCTCCTTGCCCGTGGTGATGGGCACGGTGCGCAGCTCCTCGCCGTTCTGGTAGACGGTCATGTGGTGGGTGCTGATGTCGGCGACGGCCTCGAT
Organism: Streptomyces sp. 4N509B; assembly: GCF_052245655.1. NCBI lineage: Bacteria > Bacillati > Actinomycetota > Actinomycetes > Kitasatosporales > Streptomycetaceae > Streptomyces > Streptomyces sp. 4N509B. The sequence continues at coordinate 26,295 of NZ_JBQQBZ010000021.1, read as the reverse complement.
GCGGTCGCCGGTGGCGAGCTCCAGTGGCCCGGCGTCGGAGCCGCGCAGCCCGTCGCCGAGGGCGACGCCGGCGAGCTCCGCGTGGACGGTGATGCTGGCGCCGGCGGGCCAGTACTCGCGGGGCCGGTAGTGGAGGGTGCGGTCGTCGACCCAGTGCCAGGCGCCCTCGACGGCCGGCGTGGAGCGGACGACGAGGGAGCCCTCGACCAGGGCCCTCTCCCGCTGTCCGCTGACGGGCTTGCTGAGCTCGGCGGTGATCGGCTGGCCGACGCCGTAGGTGCCCGCCTCGGGGCCGAGGCTGACGGCGAGGCGCTCGGCGTCGGAGCGTCCGGTGCGGAAGGTGTGGGTGCCGCGGCCGGGGTCGCCGCTGTCGTCCTCCGTGGCGACCCTGACCGTGTAGCGGGACTCGGCGGCCAGGAGTGAGGTGCTGCGCCAGGCGCGGCCGTCGGCCGTGAGCTCTCCCGGCACGGGCCGGCCGGCGGCGTCGGTGGCGACCACGTCGGTGATGCGGGTCCCCGGGTCGGTGGCGGTGATCTTCAGGGGCAGGTCCGGGTCGCCCGCCGCACCGAACGAGAGCTGCTCGGTGGCGTCGTACGGGCTGCCGGTCAGGGACGAGCCGCCACCGCCCGAGCAGGCGGTGAGGCCGGTCGCCAGGGTGGCGAACAGGAGGGCGCCGCAACCAATGGCTATTCGGGGCGCTTCGGATATATGGCGCGAGAGGCGCGTTCTGGTCCTCATGGCCACACCGTACGGAGCGTGACCGCAAAGGGCGCGACGGGTGCTGCAAACGGGTCAGTCCCGGGGCGTGACGCCCCGGGACTGACCCGTTGTCGGTACCCGCTCGGCCGCCGGCCGGGCGTGGCTCACTGGTTCTGGTTCTCGCCGCGGTAGTACTCGAAGACCCAGAAGTACAGGCCGACCAGGACCAGCGGGAAGGTGAAGTACAGGAACCACCAGCCGAAGACCGGGGCCATGAAGGCGCACAGGCCACCCGCGGCCAGCAGGATCGGCGCCCAGCTGTGCGGGCTGAAGAAGCCCACCTCGCCGGCGTCGTCCGCGACGTCCGCCTCCTTGTCGTCCTGGGCCCCGGTGTCCACGCGGCGGGCGGTGAAGACCAGGTAGAAGCCGATCATGGCCGCCAGGCCGAAGGACAGGAACAGTGCCGTGGTGCCGACCGGCTCCTTGGACCACACGCCGTAGACGATGGCGCTGCCCAGCATGAAGACGGCGATCCAGCTGAAGAGATGACCCTGAATCCTCACTTGCCGGCTCCCTTGCCCACGGCGACGGCCTCACGGCCCTGCTCCAACTGGTCGAGCGCCGCCACCTCGGGGTGGTGAAGGTCGAAGGCGGGCGACTCGGAACGGATCCTCGGCAGCGTCAGGAAGTTGTGCCGGGGCGGCGGGCAGGCGGTCGCCCACTCCAGGGAGCGGCCGTAGCCCCACGGGTCGTCGACCTGGACCTTCTCGCCGTACTTCCACGTCTTCCAGACGTTGTAGAGGAACGGCAGCAGCGACATGCCCAGCAGGAAGGAGCTGATCGTCGAGACCGTGTTCAGCGCGGTGAAGCCGTCGGCCGCGAGGTAGTCGGCGTAGCGCCGGGGCATGCCCTCGGCACCGAGCCAGTGCTGCACCAGGAAGGTGCCGTGGAAGCCGACGAAGAGCGTCCAGAAGGTGATCTTGCCGAGCCGCTCGTCGAGCATCTTCCCCGTGAACTTCGGCCACCAGAAGTGGAAGCCCGCGAACATCGCGAAGACCACGGTGCCGAAGACCACGTAGTGGAAGTGGGCCACCACGAAGTACGAGTCGGAGATGGCGAAGTCCAGCGGCGGGGAGGCCAGGATGACGCCGGTCAGACCGCCGAAGAGGAACGTGACGAGGAAGCCGATCGACCACAGCATCGGCGTCTCGAAGCTGAGCGAGCCCTTCCACATGGTGCCGATCCAGTTGAAGAACTTCACACCGGTCGGGACCGCGATCAGGAAGGTCATGAAGGAGAAGAACGGCAGCAGCACCGCGCCCGTGACGTACATGTGGTGCGCCCAGACCGTCACCGACAGGCCGGCGATCAGGATCGTCGCGGCGACGAGGCCGATGTACCCGAAGATCGGCTTCCGGGAGAAGACCGGGATGACCTCGGAGACGATGCCGAAGAACGGCAGCGCGATGATGTACACCTCGGGATGGCCGAAGAACCAGAAGAGGTGTTGCCACAGGATGGCTCCGCCGTTTGCGGAGTCGAAGATGTGGGCGCCGAAGGTCCGGTCCGCCTGGAGGGCGAAGAGGGCGGCGGCGAGCACCGGGAAGGCGAGCAGCACCAGCACGCTGGTCAGCAGCACGTTCCAGGTGAAGATCGGCATCCGGAACATCGTCATGCCCGGGGCGCGCATGCAGATGATCGTGGTGATGAAGTTGACCGCGCCGAGGATCGTGCCGAAGCCGGAGAAGGCCAGGCCCATGATCCACATGTCGGCGCCGACGCCGGGCGAGTGCACCGCGTCCGACAGCGGCGTGTACGCGAACCAGCCGAAGCTCGCCGCGCCCTGCGGGGTGAGGAAGCCGGCCGTGGCCAGCAGACCGCCGAAGAGGTAGAGCCAGTACGCGAAGGCGTTCAGCCGGGGGAAGGCGACGTCGGGGGCGCCGATCTGCAGCGGCATGATCCAGTTCGTGAAGCCGGCGAAGAGCGGCGTCGCGAACAGCAGCAGCATGATCGTGCCGTGCATGGTGAACAGCTGGTTGAACTGCTCGTTGGAGACCACCTGGCTGCCGGGGCGCGCCAGCTCCGCCCGCATCACCAGCGCCATCAGGCCGCCGAGGATGAAGAAGAGGAACGACGTCACCAGGTACAGCGAGCCGATCGTCTTGTGGTCCGTGGTGGACAGCCACGAGACGACGACGCTGCCAGGGCTGCGCCGGCGTACGGGGGGCGACGCGGGCGACGCCGCCGCTCCGGCGGTCTGGTTCGGGTCGAGGATGGTCACGGCTGCCCCTCGTTGGTCTCGGCGTTCCGGGCTTCCTCCTCCTGCGGGATGCCCGCGGGGAGGTATCCGGTCTGGCCCTGCTCCGCCAGGTCCTGGAGGTAGCGGTCGTACTCCTCCGGCGAGACGACCTCCACGTTGAAGAGCATGCGGGCGTGGTCGGTGCCGCACAGCTCCGCGCACTTGCCCATGTACGTGCCCTCGTCGGTGGGCGTCACCTCGAAGACGTTGGTGTGGCCCGGGATGACGTCCTGCTTCATCAGGAACGGCAGTACCCAGAAGGAGTGGATGACGTCCCGGGAGGTGAGGACGAACTGCACCGTCTCACCCTCGGGGAGCACCAGCGTGGGCCCGGGGTTCCCGGTGTACTCGTTCCGGTCGGCGGGGGTGCCGACCTCGTAGACGCCGTCCGCGTTCTCCGGGAAGCGCTCCACGATCCGGTCGGGGATGTAGTCCGTCAGCTCGGGGGCGGTGCGCGCGTCGTTGTCGGAGGCGCCGACGGGCTCGATGTAGTTGAACGCCCAGCTCCACTGGAAACCGACCACGTTGATGATGTGGTCCGGCTCCTCCGAGGTCTCCATCAGCTCCGTCTGGTCCCGGGCCGTGAAGTAGAAGAGGACCGAGACCACGATCAGGGGCACGATGGTGTACAGCGCCTCGATCGGCAGGTTGTACCGGTTCTGGGGCGGGACCTCCACCTTGGTCCTGGAGCGACGGTGGAAGAACACGCTCCACAGGATCAGGCCCCACACCAGCACGCCGGTGGCGAGCGCGGCGGCCCACGAGCCCTGCCACAGGGACAGGATGCGAGGGGCCTCCTCCGTCACCGGGGTCGGCAAGCCCAGGCGGGGAAAGTCCTCGGATGTACAACCGGTCGCGGTTGCCAGGAGCACGCCCGCGATCAGCGCCTGCGGCAGGATCCGCCGCACGGTGCGCCGCGACGAGCGGCCGGAGCCGTTGGGACTCACGTAACGCCTTCCCGAGTGTCTCGCCCGTGGTGGCCGCGGTCCCGCACCCGCGGGGACGGCCCTGGCACGAGCAGGGGTGTCGTTGAATGATGCGGACCAAACCCTACTCGACCCCCCTTGCCGCCACGCGGGGAGGGTGCCCAACGTGCCGCCACACGGTGGCGCCGTCAACGGGACGGCACAGCGTCTAGCGTGGGTCACGTGCCCTCCTTCGACGCCGCGTCCTCTCTTCCGCTTCACCCGGTCGCCCGACAGGCCCTCCTCGCCGCGTACGAGGACGGCTGGGCCGACCCCGCCCGCCCGCACCGCGACGGGCGGCGCGCCCGGCTGCTGCTCGACGCCGCCCGCGAGACCGCGGCCGAGGCGGTCGGCTGCCGCCCCGACGAGCTGACGTTCACGACCTCGGGCACCCGCGCGCTGCACACCGGCATCGCGGGGGCGTTGGCCGGCCGCGCCCGCGTGGGGCGGCACCTGCTGGTCTCCGCGGTGGAGCACTCGGCCGTGCTGCACGCGGCCGACGCCCACCGCGCGGCGGGCGGCACGGCCGGCGAGATCGGCGTGGACCGGGGCGGCCGGGTCGCGCCGGAGGCGGTGGCGGCCGCGCTGCGCGAGGCGCCGGGTCCGGTGGCTCTGGTCTGCGTGCAGTCGGCCAACCACGAGGTGGGGACCCTTCAGCCGATCGCCGAGATCGCACGGGAGTGCCGGGAGGCGGGCGTGCCGCTGCTGGTGGACGCCGCCCAGTCGCTGGCCTGGGGGGCGGTTCCCGACGGCTGGTCGCTGCTGACCGGCAGCGCCCACAAGTGGGGCGGGCCGGCCGGGGTCGGCCTGCTGGTGGTCCGCAAGGGGACGCGGTTCGCCGCTCCCCCGCCCGCCGACGAACGGGAGTTCGGGCGGGCACCGGGCTTCGAGAACATTCCGGCGTTCGTGGCCGCCGCCGCCTCGCTGCGCGCCGTGCGGCAGGAGCTCGCGGCGGCGGGGGACGGCGGCGGGGAGGCGGCGCGGCTGTCGGCGCTGGTGACGCGGGTGCGCCGGGAGGTGCCGGCACGGGTGCCCGACGTGGAGGTCGTGGGCGACGCGCGGCACCGGCTGCCGCACGTCGTCACCTTCTCCTGCCTGTACGCGGACGGCGAGGCCCTGCTGTTCGCGCTGGACCGGGAGGGGTTCGCCGTCTCCTCGGGGTCCTCCTGCACCTCCAGCACCCTGACTCCCAGTCACGTGCTCAGGGCCATGGGGGTGCTGTCCTCGGGGAACGTCCGCGTGTCGCTGCCGCCGGGGACGGCCGAGGAGGACGTGGAGCGCTTCCTCGACGTGCTGCCCGGCGTGGTGGCCGCGGTCCGCGCGCAGCTGGACCCGCCGACGGGCGGCGGCGGGGGGTCGGCCGCGCGCGCGGGGGCGGCCGACGCCGACGCGGCCGACACGCGCGGCGGGGAGGCCGGCGAGGAACTGGTCGTGGACGCGCTCGGCAGGCGCTGCCCGGTCCCGGTGATCGAGCTGGCGAAGGCGATCGGCCGGGTGCCGCCGGGCGCGGTGGTGACCGTGCTGGCCGACGACGAGGCGGCGCGGCTGGACGTTCCCGCCTGGTGCACGATGCGCGGTCAGGAGTACCTGGGCGCGTCGGAGCGGGAACGGGGCACCGCGTACCGGGTGCGCCGCCTCGCGTAGCCGTCGGCGGCGGACGTCAACGACGGTCAGAGGAGGTGCGCGCGCACCTCGTCCGCCGCGTCCGTGCCGTACGCCTTGGTGAAGCGGTCCATGAACGAGCCGCGCCGCAGCGTGTACTCCTGCGTGCCGACGGTCTCGATGACGAGCGTCGCCAGCATGCAGCCCACCTGGGCGGCGCGCTCCAGCGAGGCGCCCCAGGCCAGGCCGGCGAGGAAGCCGGCGCGGAAGGCGTCGCCGACGCCGGTCGGGTCGGCCTTGCTGTCCTCCTGCGGGCAGGCGACCTCCACGGTCGGCCGCCCCGCCCGCTCGATCCGCACGCCACGCGGGCCGAGCGTCGTCACCCGGGTGCCGACCCGCTGGAGCAGTTCCTCGGCGGACCAGCCGGTCTTCGACTCGACCAGGGCCTTCTCGTACTCGTTGTGGAAGAGGTAGGCGGCGCCGTCGGTCAGGTAGCGGATCTCCTCGCCGTCCATGCGGGCGAGCTGCTGGGAGAAGTCGGCGGCGAAGGGAATCTCCCGGGTGCGGCACTCCTCGGTGTGCCGCATCATCGCCTCGGGGTCGTCGGCACCGATGTGCACCAGGTCGAGACCGCCGACGCGGTCGGCGACGTGCTTGAGCTCGATGAGTCGTGCCTCGCTCATGGCGCCCGTGTAGAAGGAGCCGATCTGGTTGTGGTCCGCGTCGGTCGTGCAGACGAAGCGCGCGGTGTGCAGGACCTCGGAGATGCGCACCGACGCGGTGTCCACGCCGTGCCGGTCCAGCCAGTCGCGGTACTCCTCGAAGTCCGCCCCCGCCGCGCCGACCAGGATCGGCGAGGCGCCCAGCTGCCCCATGCCGTAGCAGATGTTGGCGCCCACGCCGCCGCGCCGCACCTCCAGGCCGTCCACGAGGAAGGAGAGCGAGATGGTGTGGAGCTGGTCGCCGACGAGCTGGTCGGCGAAGCGTCCGGGGAAGGTCATGAGGTGGTCGTGAGCGATGGAACCTGAGACGGCGATGCGCACGGAGGTCTGCTCCCTTGGCAAGAGTCTGGGGGCTCATCAGGCTATCCAACGGGAACCCGTGGCGGGTGGGCTCCGTCGAAGGACCGTGGGCCGACGATGTTCCCACGGGAAGCGAGGCTGAAGGAGCGTGACTGTGGCCGACGAGAAGACCGACAGCACGGAGGACGGGCGGCCGTCCCGCCGGCGGTGGCAGGTGGTCGCGGTCGTCGCGGCGGTCGCCGTCATCACGGGCGGGATCTACGGGGCGGGGGCGTTGGAGGGGGACGGCTCCGGCGACGCGTCCGACGTCGCCGACGACGGGTCGGGGGGTGACGCGGCGCCGCTCGTGCTGGACGACCGGCCGCTGGCGCAGGGCGCGGACCGGGCGGAGGGCCTGGTCCTGGAGTCGGGGCTCGCGGCGCCGCTGCGCCCGGCGGGCGAGCTGCCCGACGGGGGTGGCAGCGCCGTCGACTACGGCTTCGAGGGGGGCGCGGCGCGGGAGGACGTCGCCGAGCTGGCCGCGCTGCTCGGGCTCCACAGCTCCGTCTCCCAGGCCGACGGCTGGTGGACGGTCGGCGAGGGCCCCGACGGGCCGGTGCTCTCGGTCCAGCGGGAGGCGCCGGGTTACTGGGCCTACACCGACCCGGCGACCGCCGGGGAGGTGAGCGCGCTCCCCGCCCTGCCGGCCGATCCCGGAGACACGAGCGTGGACTCCGGCTCCGGCTCCAGCTCCGGCTCCGGCTCCGGCTCCGCGTTGTCCGAGTCGGAGGGCGAGGTCGCTCCGCCCCCCTCGCGGGAGGAGGCGCTCGAGGCGGCCGAGCCCCTGCTGGCGGAGCTGGGCCTGAGCGACGCGCTGGTGGACGCCTCCCGGTCCAGCGGGTCGCAGCGGAGCGTGCTGGCCCTGCCGCGGGTCGACGGGCTGCTGGTGCACGGCCTCCAGACGGAGGTGGTCGTCGGCCACGACGGCGAGGTGACGGCGGCCTGGGGGGCGCGTCAGCCGGAGGTCGCCCCCGGCGCCGAGCGCGAGATCGTCGACGCCGGGCAGGCCCTCACGGACCACAACGACCGCGTCGAGAGCGCGGAGATGCTGCGGCTGCCGCAGTGCCAGACGGGCAGGGGCGCCGCGTCGGGCGCGGAGACCGTGCCGGGCGCGGACGCCGAGCCGGAGATGCCGTGCGCCGAGGTGGCGAAGCCGGAGCCGGTGCGGGTGACGGCCGAGCTGGGGCTGGCGCTGCACCACTCCGACGGCGAGCCGTTGCTGGTGCCGTCCTGGCTGTTCCTGGCCGCGGACGGGGAGGACGGGACGCCGGTCGCCAGCCACCCGGCGGTGCCCTTCGAGTACCGGCCGGGATCGGACGCCGGCTCGGCGTCCGGGGCCGGGTCGGGGCCCGCGTCCGGGGCCGGGTCCGGCGCGGCGTCTGGCTCCGGCTCGGGCGGTGGCGACGACGGCCACGGTGACGACGGCCGGCAGGACGACGGCGGTGGCGTGGTGGGCGCGGAGCCGGCGGAGCCGGAGGCGGGGGCGGGCTCCGACGTCAGCGAGACCGGCCTCGCGGTCGAGTCCTACGAGGCGAGCGGTCGCACCCTGACGGTCACCTTCTGGGGCGGCGTCTGCGGCGACCACGTGGCGACGGCGGAGGAGTCGGACGAGCGGGTCGTCGTCCGCGTCGAGGCGACCTCCCCCGACCCCGACACCCAGTGCATCGCCCTCGCCGAGCAGATGACGACGGAGGTGGAGCTCGCGGAGCCGGTCGGGGACCGGAGCGTGGTCGACGGGCGGGGCGAGCCGATCACGGTGCGCTGACGCTCACGGCGCGCCGACGAGCGGAGCGCTCCGACGAGCGCACGACGGGCCGCCCGCCGACCCTCACGAAGGGTGGCGGGCGGCCCGTCGGTCCGTCCTGGCGCCGCGCCCCGGCGGGCGGGCCGGAGTCCCCGGCGCCGGGACCTCAGCTGAAGGAGTCGCCGCAGGCGCAGGAGTTGCTGGCGTTGGGGTTGTCGATCGTGAAGCCCTGCTTCTCGATGGTGTCCACGAAGTCGATGTTGGCGCCGCCGAGGTACGGAGCGCTCATCCGGTCGGTGACCACCTTGACTCCGTCGAAGTCCTTCACGACGTCGCCGTCGAGCGAGCGCTCGTCGAAGAAGAGCTGGTACCGCAGGCCGGAGCAGCCACCGGGCTGGACGGCCACCCGGAGCGACAGGTCGTCGCGCCCCTCCTGCTCGAGCAGGCTCTTGATCTTCGACACGGCCGCGTCGGAAAGGATGATGCCGTCGCTCACAGCGGTCTGTTCCGATACGGACATCTGCTACTCCCGGGTTGTACGGATGAACTCTGCCGAGTGCTGCAACGGACAGCCTCCCCGGTTCATTCCGGTTCGGGCCCATCCCGTCATCGTATTCATGCTCGCACACCCGCCGGACGCGTCACAGTGACGCAGTCCTCATCACCCATCATCGTCAAACTGACACGAAGGGGGTTATGATCCATTACGTCAGTTCGACGAAAAGTCGCGGACGGCGCCGCCGCCAGCACAACCAGAAAGGGTGTGTGCAGATGACCACCGCCCGGTCCCTCGACGTGGAGCCCACTCCCCTCGCCCTCCTCCTGCTCGGCCGTGGCTCCGACCCGGCCAGCGAGCGCGGCGTGGACTGCCCCGGTGACCTGCCCGCCCCCTCCGACCCCGACCTGGTGGCCCGCGCGGCCGCCGCCAGGGCCCGCCTCGGCGAGCGCGTCTTCGTGCTCGGCCACCACTACCAGCGCGACGAGGTCATACAGTTCGCCGACGTCACCGGCGACTCCTTCAAGCTCGCCCGCGACGCCGCCGCCCGCCCCGACGCCGAGTACATCGTCTTCTGCGGCGTCCACTTCATGGCCGAGTCCGCCGACATCCTCACCTCCGACGCGCAGCGGGTGATCCTGCCCGACCTGGCCGCCGGCTGTTCGATGGCCGACATGGCCAGCGCCGAGCAGGTCGCCGAGGCGTGGGACGTGCTGACCGAGGCGGGCGTCGCCGACGTCACCGTGCCCGTCACCTACATGAACTCCTCCGCCGACATCAAGGCGTTCACCGGCCGGCACGGCGGCACCGTCTGCACCTCCTCCAACGCCCGCCGCGCCCTGGAGTGGGCCCTGGCGCAGGGCGACGGCGAGCGGAGCAAGGTGCTGTTCCTGCCCGACCAGCACCTCGGGCGGAACACCGCCGTGCTGGAGATGGGCATGTCGCTGGACGACTGCGTCGTGTACAACCCCCACCGGCCGAACGGCGGGCTCACCGAGCGACAGCTGCGCGAGGCCCGGATCATCCTGTGGCGCGGCCACTGCTCGGTCCACGGCCGCTTCTCCCTGGACTCCGTCACCGAGGTGCGCGAGCGCATCCCCGGCGTCAACGTGCTGGTCCACCCCGAGTGCCGCCACGAGGTGGTCGCCGCCGCCGACCACGTCGGCTCCACGGAGAGGATCATCGCCACGCTCGACGCCGCGCCCGCCGGCAGCACCTGGGCCGTGGGCACCGAGCTGAACCTCGTGCGGCGGCTGGCCAACCGGTACGCGAGCCAGGGCAAGGAGATCGTCTTCCTCGACCGCACCGTCTGCTTCTGCTCCACCATGAACCGCATCGACCTCCCGCACCTGGTCTGGGCGCTGGAGTCGCTGGCCGAGGGCCGGGTGATCAACCAGATCCAGGTGGACGCCGAGACCGAGCACTACGCCCGGCTCGCCCTGGAGCAGATGCTCGCCCTCCCCTGAGCCGTCCGCCCCGGCCTCCCCGGGGCCGCACGGACCCCTGTCGTCGGCCGGGCCCGCCGGGCGACGATGGAGCCATGATGCTGCGCCGGCTCCGTGACACCCGGGCGGACGCCCAGGCCACGCAGGACGTGGCCGCCGCCGCGTGGGGCGAGGGTGAGTGGGACGCGCCGCGGACCGTGAGGTTCCTGCGGCGGGTCCGCCACCTCGCCGAGACCGATCCCCACGGCTGCTGGCTCGCCGAGGACGACGACTCCGGCCGGCCGCTCGGCGTCGCGCTCGCCAGCCGGCGCGAGGGCCTGCTGGGCCTGTCGCTGCTCGCGGTGACGCCCGAGGCGCAGGGCAAGGGCGTCGGCACGGAGCTGATGCGGCGCGTCATGGCGTACGGGCGCGGCACGCTGCGCGGCATGGTCTGCGCCACCCGCCATCCCGCGGCCGCCCGCCTGTACCGGGCGGCCGGCTTCAGCCTCCACCCGTCGATGCGCATGACGGGCCCGGTCGACGCCTCCGGCCTCGGCCTGCCCGACGGCCCCGCCGTCGAGGGCGGGCCGTCGCAGCGGTCCCTGATGGACTCGGTGGACCGGCGGCTGCGGGGCGGCGCGCACGGCCCGGACCACGAGGAGCTGCTGCGGCACTGCCGCGTGGTGGTCGCCGACGACCTCGCGGGCAGCGGGTACGCGTACGTCGACGAGCGGGGCCGCGTGGAGCTGCTGGCCGCCACCTCCCGGCGGATCGCCGCGCGGCTGCTGACCTCCGTCCTGTTGAGCCTTTCCCCGGGGGTGACCGCGACCCTGCGGCACCTGACGGCGGAGCAGGAGTGGGCGCTGGACGTGGGCTTCGCCGCGGGCCTCGCGCTGGAGCCGGACGGCTACGTCTGCGTGCGCGGCATGCGCCCGCCCAGCCCGTACCTGCCCTCCCCCGCCTTCCTCTGAGGCGGCCCGCCGAGGCGTCCTTCCCCGGGCCGCCGCCGGGCGGGCTACGCGCCGCCGCCGCGCGGGCGGACCAGTCCCGTCTCGTAGGCGATGACCACCAGCTGGGCGCGGTCGCGGGCGGCGAGCTTCGCGAGCAGCCGGTTGACGTGGGTCTTCACGGTCAGGGGGCTGACAGCCAGGCGCTGCGCGATCTCGTCGTTCGACAGCCCGCCGGCCACCTCGACGAGCACCTCGCGCTCCCGCGCGGTCAGCACCGCCAGGGCGGCCGCGCCGGACGGCTGCGGCTCCGCGCCGGCGCCGTGGGCGAGGAAGCGGGCGATCAGGCCACGCGTCGCGGCCGGGGACAGCAGGGCCTCGCCGGCCGCCACCAGCCGGACGGCGCTCAGCAGCTCGCCCGGCTCCGCGCCCTTGCCGAGGAATCCCGAGGCCCCGGCGCGCAGCGCCTCCACCACGTAGTCGTCGGTCTCGAAGGTGGTCAGGATCAGCACGCGGACGTCGGCGAGGGCCGGGTCGGCGCTGATGGCGCGGGTGGCGGCCAGGCCGTCGGTGCCGGGCATCCGGATGTCCATCAGCACGACGTCGGCGCCCTGTTCGCGGACGACGCGCAGCGCCTCCTCGCCGTCGGACGCCTCGCCCGTGACGCTCATGTCGGGCTCGGAGTCCACCAGCACCCGGAACGCGCTGCGCAGCAGGGCCTGGTCGTCGGCGAGAACCACGCGTATCACGCGCGACGGCCCTCCACCGCGGTGCCGCGGCAGCCGACTCCCGCGCGGGCGCCGCCCCTGACCGCGCCGGCCACGCCCACGGCGGCGGGCTGCTCCTGCCGCGGCGGCCGCAGGGGCAGCCTGACGCGGACCCGGAACCCTCCGCCGTCGAGCGGACCGGCCTCGCAGCTGCCGCTCAGAGCGGCGGCGCGCTCGCGCATGCCGACCAGTCCGTGGCCGGACCCACCGGCCGCCGGGTCGGCGGCCGCGCCCGTGCCGGCGTCCGGGCCGGAGCCGATGCGGGTGCCGTTGGCGAGGGCGGCGGTGCCGTTGGCCCCCGCGCCGCCCGCGGTGCCCGCGGTGCCCGCGCCGCCCGTGCCACCCGCGACGCCGTGGGGGTGCCCCGCGCGGCGGCCGTCGCCGTTGTCCAGGACGGTGATGTCCAGGGCCTCCGCGCCCTCGTCGCCGGAGCAGACGATGCGGACCAGGGCCGACGCGTCGTGCCCGGCGTGCTTGTGCACGTTGGTCAGCGCCTCCTGGACGACGCGGTACGCCGCCAGGTCGACCGCCGAGGGCAGCGGGCGGTCGTCGACCCGCTCGTCCACCGTGACCGACATGCCGGTCCTCACGAATCCGTCGACGAGGTCGCCCAACACCGCGAGCCCGCGCGCCGGCTCGGTGGGAGCGACCGGCTCGTCCTGCTGCCGCAGCAGCCCGACCGTGGTCTGTAGCTCGCCGAGCGCCCGGCGGCTGGCCTGCCGGATGTGGGCCAGCGCCTCCTTGGCCTGGTCCGGCCGGCTGTCCATGACGTGCGAGGCGACGCCTGCCTGGACGTTGACCAGCGCGATGTGGTGGGCGACGACGTCGTGCAGCTCGCGCGCGATGCGCATCCGCTCCTCGGTGACCCGGCGGCGGGCCTCCTCCTCCCGGGTGCGCTCGGCCCGCTCCGCCCGCTCGCGGATCGCGTCGACCATGGCGCGGCGGCTACGGACCGCCTCGCCGGCCACCGCGGCGAGCGCGAGCCAGGCGAAGGCGCCCACCGTCTCCTGCGAGTACCAGGGCTGCTGGCCCAGCAGCAGCACGGCGGGGGCGACCACGGCGATGCTGCAGAGGCCGACGCGCCAGGTGGTGGGGCGGTCGGTGCGGCTGGCGACGGTGAAGAGCGCCACCACCACGGGCATCAGGATCGAGGCGTGGCGCTCGGCGAGCTGGTGGCTCTCGGCGCCCAGGGTGAGCTCGACGACGCTCACCGCCAGCGTCGTGCCCAGGACCTGGGTGGGGATGCGGCGGCGCAGCACCAGCGCGGCGCAGGCCAGCGCCCCCAGCAGCACGCTGTGGGCGGGCAGGTCCCGCTCCCACAGGCCGGTGCCGTCCATGGGGTCCTTGGAGATGGTGCCCGCGGCGCAGAGGTAGGCGGCGTACGCGCTGACGGCGATCAGCGCGTCCAGGGCCAGCGGGTGCGTCCGCAGCCACTGGCGGAGGCGGGCGGCGTGCTCGACGAGGGTCACGGCGGCGGGGCTCAGTCGCTCGTGGACCGGCCGCCGCCCCCGGCCTCGCCGGACGCGTCGGGCAGGCCGGGGATCAGGCCGTTCTCGGTCAGCATCGCGCGGACCTCCTCGATGGAGGCGTCGGGGGACGGCAGGATCAGCTCAGAGGGTTCGAGGGCTTCGTCGGGCAGCGGCGTGCCCACGGAGCTGACGGCCTCCAGCAGGGCCTGGAGGGTGCGGCGGAAGCCGGTCTCGTCGCCGGACTCCAGCTCCGCCATCAGCTCGTCGTCGAGCCTGTCGAGCAGGGGGAAGTGGCTGTCGTCCAGCCTCACCTGCCCCTCGCCCAGGATTCGTACGATCACGCCGGCCTCCCACACGCAACGCCGCTCACTGTCCGCGACCGACCCGCTCCGGCCGGCGCCAGTGTCTGTCTACCACCGCGCGCCCGCCGCCACGCGCCGCCACTCGTGGGCGGCCACGGCGGGCGTCGGATGGCGTCACTGCTTGTCGAACCGGGGGGACTCCTGGCGCTGGCCCTCCTCCTGGCCCGTGCCGGAGGCCGTGCCGGTGCCGCCCTCGATCGCCTGGCGGCTGCCGGAGCCGCCGCCGGTCAGCTCGGCCTTCATCCGCTCCAGCTCCAGCTCCACGTCGGCGTTCCCCGAGATCCGGTCCAGCTCGGCCGTCAGGTCGTCCTTGGAGGTGCCGGTCGGGTCGTCGAGGGCGCCGGAGGCCAGCAGCTCGTCGATGGCGCCGGACCTGGCCTGGAGCTGTGCCGTCTTGTCCTCGGCGCGCTGGATGGCGAGGCCGACGTCGCCCATCTCCTCGGAGATGCCGGAGAACGCCTCGCCGATGCGGGTCTGGGCCTGGGCCGCGGTGTACGTGGCCTTGATGGTCTCCTTCTTCGTGCGGAAGGCGTCCACCTTGGCCTGAAGTCGCTGCGAGGCGAGGGTGAGCTTGTTCTCCTCCGTCTGGAGCGTCTCGTGCTGCTGCTGGAGGTCGCTGATCTGCTGCTGGAGGGCCGCACGCCGGGTGAGCGCCTCGCGGGCCAGGTCCTCGCGGCCGAGCGCCAGCGCCTTCCTGCCCTGGTCCTCCAGCTTGGAGGACTGGTTGTTGAGCTGGTTCATCTGAAGCTCGAGGCGCTTACGGGAGGTCGCCACGTCGGCCACGCCGCGCCGCACCTTCTGCAGCAGCTCCAGCTGCTTCTGGTACGAGTAGTCCAGCGTCTCGCGCGGGTCCTCGGCCCGGTCCAGGGCCTTGTTGGCCTTCGCGCGGAAGATCATCCCCATCCGCTTCATGATGCCGCTCATGGGCCTCGCGCGCCCCCTTCATGGACGGACTCGGACTTCCAGGGCCGTGTTCCCTGCGTTCCCTGCTGTTTCCCCTAGCCTACGGGGCCTCTATCTATTAGGGCACTGCTCGCGGCCGAATGCGCTCCTCCTGCAGGACGATCGCGGCCCTGAGACGTCCAGCCTGGGGTGGAGGCCGGAGGTGTCGCACACCGTCACGGTCCGTCGCCGGACGTGGCGCGCCGTTGCACGATCGTTTTCGCCCCGCGCGGGGCGGACGGTGTCCGAGCCCGTAGGCTGGAAGACGTGTTCCGTAGCCGTTCCAAAGAAGACCAGGCCCCCGCCGCGACGCAGGTCGAGCCGGAGGTCAGCGAGCGTGACCCCCAGGCGCCGAAGGGCCGCCCCACGCCGAAGCGCAAGGAGTCGGAGGCGCTGCGGCGTGCCGTGGCCAAGCCGCCGGCCAACCGCAAGGAGGCCGCGAAGCGGGCCAGGGAGACCCGGCGTGTCGCGCTGGCCAAGCAGCGGGAGGCGCTGCTGTCCGGGGACGAGCGTCACCTGCCCGTCCGGGACCGGGGAGAGGTGCGCCGCTTCACGCGCGACTTCGTGGACGGCAAGTGGCACATGGCGGAGTTCTTCCTGCCGGTGGCCGTCGCCATCCTGGTGCTGAGCATGCTGCCGTCGCTCGCGGCACGGAACCTCGCGCTGCTGCTGTGGCTCTTCGTCATCGTGATGATCGTCTTCGACTCGGTGCTCACGGCGCGCCGGCTGAAGAAGACGCTGCGGGCCCGTTTCCCCGGCGAGAGCCTGAAGGGTGCCACGGCCTACGCCCTGATGCGCACCCTCCAGATGCGCCGGATGCGGCTACCGCGCCCGCAGATCAAGCGGGGCGAGCCGCCCCGCTGACCCCCCGACCGTCACGGAGGCCGGCCGTACGCGTTCAGCCGCGTGCGGCCGGCCTTCGTGTGCCGCCGGTCCCCTCCGGCCTCGTGCCGTCCGCTCCGGGCCCGTCCGTCCCGTAGGGGTGTCCCCGACGGCCCCGCCCCTGCCGGACGCGCGCCGCCGGGCGGCTGACGCGCGCGACGGCGCTGCTCGCCCGGCGCGTCGCGGTCTCACCCGTTACAGTGCCGTGCCGGTGCGTGCCACAGGCGGGGACAGACGGGACAATTCCGGCATGACTCCCCGCACCGCCCGTGCCACCCTGCTCGCCGTGGCCTGTGCGGCCGCCTCGCTGGCCGGGTGCACCGGCCAGGCCGCCCCCGGTTCCGCCGTGCTCTCCCGGCAGGCGTCGGCGGCGCCCGAGCCGACGGTCTCCGGCGAGCTCCAGGACGCCTACCAGCGCGTGGTGGCGGACGTGCTGCCGTCGGTCGTGGAGATCGCGGCCGGCGACGCCCTGGGCTCCGGGGTGATCTACGACGAGGAGGGCCACGTCGTCACCAACGCCCACGTCGTCGGCGAGGCCGACGAGTTCGAGGTCACGCTCGCCACCGGGAAGAAGCCGCTCCCGGCCACGCTCGTCGACGCCTACCCCGAGCAGGACCTCGCGGTGATCCGCCTGACCGAGCTCCCGGGGCAGCTGCGTCCCGCCACGTTCGGCGACTCCGGGGCCGTGGAGGTGGGGCAGATCGTGCTCGCCATGGGCAATCCGCTGGGCCTGTCCTCCAGCGTGACGCAGGGCATCGTCTCGGCGGTGGGTCGCTCCGTCAGCGAGGGGGAGGGCGAGGCGACCCTCGGCAACATGGTGCAGACCTCGGCCGACATCAACCCCGGCAACAGCGGCGGCGCGCTGGTCAACCTCTCCAGCCAGATCATCGGCATCCCGACCCTCGCCGCGCGCAACCCCCAGATGGGCGGCGGGCAGGCCCCCGGTATCGGCTTCGCCATCCCGGCCTCCACCGTGACCTTCATCGCCGACCAGATGATCGACCGAGGCCGGGTGACCGACTCCGGGCGCGCCCAGCTCGGCGTCACGGTGCGCACCGTGCTCGGCGACGGCTTCGAGCCGGTCGGCGCCGCCATCGCCGAGGTCACCGACGGCGGGCCCGCCGCGCGGGCGGGGATGCTGCCCGGGGACGTGATCACGGCGGTGGGCGGCGAGCCGGTCACCGACGTCGTCTCGCTGGCCGAGACACTCGCCGGGATGCGGCCCGGTCAGCGGACGGAGGTCACCTACCTGCGCGACGACGCGGGCGACACCGTCCGCGTCACGCTCGGCGAGGCGTCGGCGTCCGGGTCGTGAGGGCCGCGCGCCGGTCCGCCGCCGGGGCCGGCCGGCCCGCGTCGCCGGTCGTTCGCCGTCGCCGGGCTACTCCTGGGCCGCGTGCAGGCTCATGGGGCCGTACACCTTGACGCCGTCCTCCAGCAGGCTGACCTGGTCCACGCCCTCGCTCAGCAACTCCTGCCAGCTCTCCCCGATCCATGACTCCGCGTCGCCCTGGGTGCCGAAGTCGCCAGGGGCCAGGGACGGCTCGGTCGTCGAGCCGTCCGCCTTCTCGAACTGCCACTCCCAGGCCATGTCCGCCTCCCACCTGCCGCTGGACCAGTGTCCGCAGCCTAGATCACCGAGGGCCGCTTTCGCCCGTGGTCGACGCCGCCTCCTCTCGCGCGTTGCTCGCGCGTTGCTCGGGCCGGCCTCCGCTCCGCCGAGCGCGTTTCCGTCGTTCCCCCGCGTTCCCCGCATTCCGCCTCCTCCCTCGCGGTCCGCGTGGGCCCGGCCCGTCCCGCGTTGTCCGTCCGCCGGGGCGGCGGGAGAGGATCGGGCCGTGGACGTCACCCTGCTCGGCACCGGCGGTCGCCTCGGGCTGCCCCGGCCCGGTTGCCCCTGCGCGGCGTGTGCCCGCGCGCTCGGACCCGACGCCCGCACCCCGACGGCGGTGCTGGTGGACGGCGCGCTGCTGCTCGACCCCACGCCGGGCACGACGCTGTCGGCCGCCCGGGCCGGCCGCTCGGTGCGCGGGGTGCGCCTGGTTCTGACGAGCCGTCCGCACGACGGCCCGGCTCCGCACGACGGCCCGCCCGCGGCGCCGCCGGAGCCGCTGCCCACGCCCACCCGGGTGCCCGAGGGCCGGGAGCTCACGTCGCCGACGGGACACCGGGTGCGCGCCGTCGCGGTGGACCGCCCCGGCACGGGCCACGCGGTGACCGGCCCCCGCGGCGAACGGCTGCTCCACCTGCCGCCCGGCGCCGCCCCCGCGTCCGTCCCCGGGCCGGCGGCCCGGCCGTTCGACGCCGTGCTGATGGACGTGGTCGGGCGGCCGGACGCGCTGGCCGCGCTGCGGGCCACGGGCGCGGTCGCCCCCACCACCGAGGTCCTGGCCGTCCACCTCGACCACGACGCGCCACCGGGCGCGGAGCTCCACCGCCGCCTGGCGGCGGCCGGCGCGCGGGCGGAGCCGGACGGGGCCACGGTGGCCGTCGGCGGCCACCGGGCGGCGCCGGGACCGCCGCGCCGCACCCTGCTGCTGGGCGGCGCCCGTTCGGGCAAGTCGGAGGAGGCGGAGCGGCGCCTGGCCACCTTCCCCGACGTCGTCTACGTTGCCACCGCCGGGCCGGGACCCGGAGCGGGCACGGGGGCGGGCGCGGACCCCGAGTGGGAGGAGCGGATCGCCGCCCACCGCGCGCGCCGGCCGGCCGGCTGGTTGACGACGGAGACCCGCGAGCTGGTGCCGCTGCTGGCGCGGGACGACGGCCCGCCGCTGCTGGTCGACTGCCTGACCCTGTGGCTGACCCACGCCATGGACGCCGCCGGCTGCTTCGAGGGCGACCACGGGGCGCCGGACGCGTCGGCACGGCTGCGGGAGCGGACCGGGGCCCTGGTCGCGGCGGTCCGCGCGACGCGCAGGACCGTGGTGATCGTCAGCAACGAGGTGGGCTCGGGCGTCGTGCCCGCCACCCCCGCGGGCCGCCGGTTCCGCGACGAGCTGGGCCGGCTGAACGCCGAGGTGGCGGCGGAGTGCGAGCAGGTCCTGCTGTTCGTCGCCGGCGCCGCCGTCCCGCTGCGGGGCCGACCGAGGCGGGACGGCGGCCCCCGAGGCGGCGGACGTGACTGCAGGGGGCGGGATCGGGGGCGGGCGGTACGCTCATGCCCATGAGCGACGGCGCCCTGAATCTCAACGACTTCGGCGACCTCATCGAGCGCCCGAGCAGCCTGGTCCGGCGGCAGGCCACGGAGCGGCGCAAGCGCGTCGCCGTGCCGCCGCGCGCGCTCGGCCGGTTCGACGAGCTCGGCTCGTGGCTGTCCACCGCGCAGGCGCGGGTGCCCGTGACGCCGATCAGGCAGCCCCGCGCGGTGCTGTTCGCCGGCGACCACGGCGTCGCGGCGCTCGGCGTCTCCGCCCGCCCCGCCGGCGGCGCCGTCGAGCTGGTGCGCGCGACGCTGGAGGGCGTCAGCCCGACCGCCGTCCTCGCCCGCCACGCCGGGATCCCGCTGCGCGTCGTGGACCTCTCCCTGGCCTGTCCGCGGGAGGAGCTTCCCGAGGAGGTCACCCGGCACCGGGTGCGCGACGGTTCGGGCCGGCTCGACGTCGAGGACACCCTCACCCCCGAGGAGACGGAGCGGGCGTTCCGCGCCGGCATGGCCGTCGCCGACGAGGAGGCCGACTCCGGCAGCGACCTGCTGGTGCTGGGCGACGTCTCCGTCGGTGGCACCACGGCGGCCGGCGTGCTGATCGCCGCCCTGTGCGGCACCGACGCCTCCGTGGTCACCGGCCGCGGCGGCGAGCGCGTCGACGACCTGACGTGGATGCGCAAGTGCGCCGCCATCCGGGACGGGCTGCGCCGGGCCCGCCCCCACCTCGGCGACCAGCTGCGGCTCCTGGGCGCGGTGGGCGGCGCCGACCTCACGGCGATGACCGGCTTCCTCCTCCAGTGCGCGGTGCGCCGCACCCCTGTCATCCTCGACGGCGTCGTCTCGGCCGCCTGCGCGTTGGTGGCGCAGCGCGTCGCGTTCCGCTCTCCCGACTGGTGGCTGGCCGGGCAGGCCAGCGGCGAGCCGGGACAGGCCAAGGCGTTGGACCGGATGTCGCTGGAACCGCTGCTGGACCACGGCGTCACCGCCGGGGAGGGGACGGGCGCGCTGCTCGCGCTGCCGCTGGTCCTCGCCGCCGCGGCGCTCGCCGCCGAGCTGCCGGCGCGCCCGGAGGAGTCCGAGGACGCGCAGCAGGCGCAGGAGCCGTCAGGGGCCGGCCAGGCCGACCCCGTTGAGTCGCTGTCCGACGAGGAGACCCCGGCCATCGCCGAGGCCACCTGAGGTCGAGTCACGAGGACCGCCGATGACGACGCCACCGCCGCCGGAGACACCGGAGACGCCGGACGCCACGCCCCCGCCCGGGCAGGCGTCCGCGGCTCCCCCGCCGTCGCCGCCACCACCGCCGGGGCCGCCCCCGCCCCGGCAGCCGCCGGCCACCTCGCCGGGCCCCGGGATGGTGGAGGGTCTGCGTTTCGCCTTCGGCTTCCTCACCGTGCTGCCGGTCGGCCGGGTCCGCTGGGACCGGGCGACCGCCCGGCTGGGCATGCTGTGCGCGCCGCTGGTCGGCCTCGTCCTCGGCCTCACGGCCGCCGGCCTGTCCTGGCTGCTGCTGGAGCTGGAGGCCGGCTGGCTGCTGACGGCCGTCGTCACGGTCGCCACCTGGGCCGCGCTCAGCCGCGGCCTGCACCTCGACGGCCTGGCCGACACGGCCGACGGCCTGGGCAGCGGTCGGCCCGCCGCCGAGGCCCTGGCCGTCATGAGGCGACCCGACATCGGGCCGTTCGGCGTGGCCACCCTCGTCCTGGTGCTGCTGACCCAGGTCGCCGCGGTGTACGAGCTCCACCACCACGGTCAGGGCCCCGCCCTGGCGGCGGTGGTGATCGCCTGTCTGACCGGGCGTACCGCCCTGAGCTGGGCCTGCCGCGACGGCATGCCGCCGGCCAGGACCGAGGGTCTCGGCAGGACGGTCGCGCGCGGCCTGACGGTCGGCCAGGTGCTGGCCCTGGCGGGCGGTGCCTGCCTCACCGCGTTCGTCCTGGGCGCGATCTCCGGCTCGCCGCCGGTGGCCGGCGCCGCGGTGGCGGGCGCGTGCGCGGTGGTCCTCGGACTCGGCGCGGCCGAGGCGTTGCTGCGTCACTGTCGCCGCCGGTTCGGCGGGATCACCGGTGACGTGCTGGGCGCGGCGGCCGAGACGGCGACCACCGTGGCGCTGCTCGTCCTCGCCGTGACCGCCTGACCCCGCCTCAGCCCGTAGGCCCCTCACTCCCATCCGACCCATCCGTCCCACCAGCCCCATCCCGTTCGACCACCCGACCGCCCCCACCCGCCGAGGCGTGACCTCGTGACCAGCCCCACCGGGGCTTTCAGCCAAGGCGTAGGCTTCTGACACCCCACATGGGCACTGAGAGCGACGTCCTCCGTGCTCTGCGCCCTGCGGACATCCTTCGAAAGGATCAAGGATCACCGTGACTTCCCTGACCCTCAGTACCTCCACCGCCGCTCAGGTCGACGCGGACGCCGTGGTCGTCGGCGTCGTCAAGGACGGGTCGGGACCGGCCCTGGCCTCCGGCGTGCCCGCCGCCACCGAGGTGGACGCGGCCTTCGGCGGCCGTCTCGCCGCGGCGCTCGCCACCGTCGGCGCCAAGGGCGGCGAGGACGAGATCACCAAGCTGCCCGTGCCCGAGGTCCCGGACGGGCCGCGTGCCCCGCTCGTCGTGGCGGTGGGCCTCGGAGCCGCGCCGGAGGCCGGCGACGGCTTCGACCCGGAGACGCTGCGGCGGGCGGCCGGCGCGGCGGCCCGGGCGCTGTCCGGAACCGAGCACGCCGTGTTCGCCCTGCCGGTCGACGACGAGGGCGGGCTGGCCGCGGTCGCCGAGGGCGCGCTGCTCGGCGCGTACGCGTTCACTGCCTTCCGCGGCGCGCGGGAGGCGGACGCGGCGCCGGACAGCGGCGCCCCCCTGGCACGGATCACGCTGCTCGACGCGGCGGCCGAGGAGGGCGGGCGGCAGGCCGCCGCCCGACGGGCCGGCGTGCTGGCCGACGAGGTGGCCCGCGCCCGCGATCTGGTCAACACCCCGCCGAACTCCCTCGCCCCCGCGGACTTCGCCGCCGCCGTGCAGACGGCCGCCGAGGAGCACGGCCTGAAGGCCGAGGTGCTCGACGAGCAGGCGCTGGCGGACGGCGGATACGGCGGCATCCTCGGCGTCGGCCGCGGCTCGGCCACCCCGCCCCGTCTGGTGCGTGTCTCCCACACCCACGAGGCGGCCACCGCGACGCTGGCCCTGGTCGGCAAGGGCATCACCTACGACTCCGGCGGCATCTCGCTGAAGCCGGTGGGCGCCAACGAGACGATGAAGTGCGACATGAGCGGCGCCGCCGCCGTCTTCGCCACCGTCGTCGCCGCCGCGCGGCTGGACCTGCCGGTCAACGTCACCGGCTGGCTGGCCCTGGCCGAGAACATGCCCTCCGGCTCGGCGACCCGCCCCGGTGACGTGCTGCGCATGTACAGCGGGAAGACGGTCGAGGTGCGCAACACCGACGCCGAGGGTCGGCTGGTGCTCGCCGACGCCCTGACCCGCGCCATGGAGGAGTCCCCCGACGCGCTGGTCGACGTCGCGACGCTGACCGGCGCGATGACGATCGCGCTGGGCGACCGCACCTTCGGCGTGCTCGGCGACGACGAGGACTTCCGCGACCTGGTGCACGAGACCGCGCGCCGGGCGGGCGAGCAGTCCTGGCCCATGCCGATGCCGCGGGAGCTGCTGGAGGGCATGAAGTCCCCCGTGGCGGACATCGCCAACGTGGGCGGCAGGCGGGGCGGCGGCCTGACCGCCGCGCTGTTCCTCAAGGAGTTCGTGCCCGCCGGCACCCGCTGGGCGCACCTGGACATCGCGGGCCCGGCGTTCCACGAGGGCTCCCCGTACGGCTACACGCCGAAGGGCGGCACCGGCTCCGCCGTACGGACGCTGCTGCTGCTGGCGGAGCGGGCCGCCGCGGGAGAGCTGGCCTAGGGATCGTCGTCCGGCTCCTCGCGGCCCCGCGGAGATCCCGACGCCCCAGGCCCCGGCAGGACCGTCGCGGGGCCGGCCCCTCGACCCGGGGCCGGCCTCGGGTCGGCCTCGGGTTCTCCTCGGCCCGCTCCCCCGGTTCGCCCCCGGATCGGGCCCGGATCAGGCCCGGAACAGGCCCGCGTCCTGGGGCGATCCCCGACGGACGCCGTCGCCGGGGTTCGGCCCCGGCTCTCGAACCGGGTCGGCAGGTGCGAAGATGTCTTCCAGGCAGGACAGGGCCCACAACCCCATCCTTGGAGGAACGTGACGTGGCGAACGACGCCAGCACCGTTTTCGACCTGGTGATTCTCGGCGGCGGCAGCGGTGGCTACGCCGCGGCCCTGCGCGCCTCGCAGCTGGGCCTGGACGTGGCCTTGGTCGAGAAGAACAAGCTGGGCGGCACCTGTCTGCACAACGGCTGCATCCCCACCAAGGCCCTGCTGCACGCGGGCGAGATCGCCGACGCGGCCCGTGAGGGGTCGGAGTTCGGTGTGCGGAGCACCTTCGACGGCATCGACATGTCGGGCGTGCACAAGTACAAGGACGGCGTGATCTCCGGCCTCTACAAGGGCCTGACGGGCCTGGTCGCCTCCCGGGGGATCACCTACGTGGAGGGCGAGGGGCGGCTGTCCTCCCCCACCTCCGTCGACGTGGCCGGCCAGCGGTACACCGGCCGCCACGTCGTCCTGGCGACCGGCTCCGTGCCCCGCTCGCTGCCGGGCCTGACCATCGACGGCGACCGGATCATCTCCTCCGACCACGCCCTGACCCTCGACCGGGTGCCGAAGTCGGCGATCGTGCTGGGGGGCGGCGTCATCGGCGTCGAGTTCGCCTCGGCATGGCGTTCCTTCGGTGCCGAGGTGACCATCGTCGAGGGCCTGCCGCACCTCGTCCCCGCCGAGGACGAGGACAGCTCCCGGCTGCTGGAGCGTGCCTTCCGCAGGCGCGGCATAGCCTTCTCGCTCGGCTCGTTCCTCAGGACCGCCGAGTACACCGACGACGGCGTCCGGGTGACGTTGGAGAACGGCAAGACCTTCGAGGCGGAGCTGCTGCTCGTCGCCATCGGCCGGGGTCCGGTCTCCGAGGGCCTGGGGTACGAGGAGGCCGGCGTCGCGACGGAGCGCGGCTTCGTGGTGGTCGACGAGTACTGCCGGACCAACGTGCCGACGGTCTCGGCCGTCGGGGACCTCATCCCGACCCTCCAGCTCGCGCACGTCGGGTTCGCCGAGGGCATCCTGGTGGCGGAGCGGCTGGCGGGTCTGAACCCGGCGCCCATCGACTACGACGGCGTGCCCCGCGTCACGTACTGCCACCCGGAGGTCGCCTCCGTGGGTGTCACGGAGGCGCGGGCGAAGGAGCTGTACGGGGCCGACCAGGTGGTCACCCTCCGGTACAACCTCGGCGGCAACGGCAAGAGCAAGATCCTGAAGACCACCGGCGAGATCAAGCTGGTGAGGATCCGCGACGGCGCGGTCGTCGGCGTCCACATGGTCGGGGACCGGCTCGGTGAGCAGGTCGGCGAGGCCCAGTTGATCTACAACTGGGAGGCGCTGCCCTCGGAGGTGGCCCAGCTCATCCACGCCCACCCGACGCAGAACGAGGCGCTGGGTGAGGCCCATCTCGCCCTCGCCGGCAAGCCGCTGCACTCCCACGACTGACGACACCTGGCCGCGTTACCACCATTTTTCGTAAGGAGCACCAGAAACCATGGCGGTTTCCGTAACCCTTCCGGCGCTCGGCGAGAGCGTGACCGAGGGCACCGTCACCCGTTGGCTCAAGGCCGAGGGGGAGGTCGTGGAGGCCGACGAGCCACTGCTCGAGGTCTCCACCGACAAGGTCGACACCGAGATCCCCGCCCCGGCGTCCGGTGTGCTGACCGCGATCAGGGTCGCCGAGGACGAGACGGTCGAGGTCGGCGCGGAGCTGGCGGTCATCGAGGAGGGCGGCCAGGCGGCGGCCGCCCCGGCGGCGCCCGCCGCACAGCCCGCGCCCGCACCCGAGCCGGAGCCCGCCGCGCAGCCCGCGCCCGAGCCGGCTCCTCAGCCGGCCGCCGCCGCGCCGGCGCCCGCTCCGGCTCCCGAGCCCGCCGCCGCACCGTCGGGTGGCGCGAGCGGCACCGACGTCGTGCTGCCGGCGCTCGGCGAGTCCGTCACCGAGGGCACCGTCACGCGGTGGCTGAAGGCCGTCGGCGAGGAGGTCGAGGCGGACGAACCGCTGCTGGAGGTCTCCACCGACAAGGTCGACACCGAGATCCCCGCCCCGGTGGCGGGCACCCTGCTGGAGATCACGGTCGGCGAGGACGAGACAGCCGAGGTGGGCGGCAAGCTCGGCGTGATCGGTGCCGCGGGCGCCGCTCCCGCCCCCGCGCCCGCACCGGCCCCGGCCGCCGAGGCACCCGCTCCCGCGCCGGCTCCGGCCCCCGCACCGGCTCCGGCCGCCGCGGCGGCACCCGCTCCGACGCCAGCTCCGGCCCCGGCCCCGGCCCCGGCGCCCGCACCGGCTCCGGCCGCCGCCGCTCCGGCTCCGGCTCCGGCCACGGACGGTGCCTACGTCACGCCGCTCGTGCGTCGCCTGGCCGGTGAGCACGGCGTGGACCTGTCCACCGTCCGCGGCTCCGGCGTCGGCGGTCGCATCCGCAAGCAGGACGTGCTGGCGGCGGCCGAGGCCGCCAAGGCCACCGCGGCGGCGCCCGCCGCGGCGCCCGCGCCCGCCGCCGCGGCACCGGCCGCCGCCCAGCCCTCGCCGCTGCGTGGCCAGACCGTGAAGATGAGCCGCATCCGCCGGCTCACCGGCGAGGCCATGATGAAGGCGCTGCACAGCCAGGCGCAGCTGTCCACGGTCGTGGAGGTCGACCTCACCCGCGTCATGCGGCTGCGGGCGCGCGCGAAGGAGGCGTTCCTCGCGCGCGAGGGCGTGAAGCTCTCCCCGATGCCGTTCATCGTCAAGGCCGCCGCCGAGGCGCTGAAGGTCCACCCGTCCATCAACGCCAAGATCAACGACGACGGCACCGTCACCTACCACGACGTCGAGAACATCGGCATCGCGGTGGACTCCGAGAAGGGCCTGCTCGTCCCGGTCATCAAGGGTGCGGGCGACCTGAGCCTGGCGGGCATCGCGAAGAAGACCGCGGAGCTCGCGGGCAAGGTCCGCGGCGGCGGCCTGACCCCGGACGACATGTCGGGCGGCACGTTCACGATCAGCAACACGGGCTCGCGCGGCGCGCTGTTCGACACGATCATCGTGAACTACCCGCAGGTCGCCGAGCTCGGCATCGGTGCCACGGTGCGCCGTCCCGTCGTGGTCAACCACCCGGAGCTGGGTGAGACGATCGCCATCCGGGACATGCTGTACCTCACCCTCTCCTACGACCACCAGCTGGTCGACGGCGCCGACGCCGCCCGGTACCTCACGGAGATCAAGACCCGTCTGGAGGCGGGCGAGTTCGAGGGCGAGCTCGGCCTGTAACCAGCCCGACCGCGGACCGCAGCGACCCGCGCCCCGCCCGGCCGCCGCGCCGGGAGGGGAGAGGCAATGTGCCATGGTC
>NZ_JBQQBZ010000020.1:0-125389 GCF_052245655.1 Streptomyces sp. 4N509B | reverse complement strand
CCCCTCCCCGCGCGCCACCCCCTGCCGCGACTCCCGGTGTCGCGTCGGCCCGGATGAGCGCCAACACCTGGTCGGCGGCCTCGCGTCGGCGGGCCAGGGCCCCGGGGTCCAACGGCAGCGGCCAGACCCGGTCCTGCTCGGGCCCGGTCAGCGCCGGGTTCTCCTCGTCCTCCGCCGGCTGCTCGGCCCACGCCTCGACCTCGCCGTGGGCGGGGTCCTCCTCGCAGTGCCGGCGCAACGCCACCAGGTACTCCGAGGGGCCGCGCGGCTTCCTCTGGCTGGGCCCCCACCAGTGCGCGGAGCCCAGGAGCAGGGAACGGGCACGCGTGACCGCCACGTACCCCAGCCGCAGCTCCTCCAGCCGCAGCTGCTCGGTGACCTCGGCGGCGTACGCGCGGTGCGAGGCGGACGTCCACTCGGGCGGCTCCGGCCAGGTGGCCGCGTCGCCGCGCAGCGGCTGCGGCAGGGCCCGCGAGCTCCTCAGCCAGGACTCGCGCCGGGGGGTCGCCGGGAAGCCGCTCTGGCCGGGATAGAGACCCGGCAGGGCGACCACGTCCCACTCAAGGCCCTTGGCCCGGTGCGCGGTGAGGAGCTGCACCGCGTTCTCCCCGGCGGGCAGGGAGCCGTCGAGCCCCTGGTCGTACTGCTCCGCGGCGCGGAGGAAGGCGAGGAACGCCGGCAGCGTGGCCTCGCCGTCGACGGTGCCGCCCGTGCCACCCTGGCCGGCGGCGAAGCCCGCCGCGATGTCGAGGAACGCGCCGAGCGTCTCGCGCCGCCGCGCCGCCAGGGCCTGCGGCGAGGCGGACAGCTCCACCTCCAGGCCGGTGACGGCGAGCACCCGGTGGAGCACGTCCATCAGCGGATCGCCCAGGGAGCGCCGCAGCTCGCGGATCTCGGCGGCGAGGTGGGCGAAACGGATGCGGGCCTCGGCGGAGAACGGCAGCCCGTCGTCCGGCTCCTGACCGCCGCCCCGGCCGCCGTCCCCCCGGCCGTCCTGGCCACCACGGCCGTCGTGGCCACCCCGGCCGTCCGAACCGCCCCGGCCGTCCGGACCGCCCCGGTCGACGAAGGTGTCGAGGGCGTCGGCGAGGGAGGTGACCTCGGCGGGGTCGGTGCCCTCCACGGCGGCGGCCAGCCGCGCGGCCGCGTCGCGCTCGTCGGCCTCGGGCCTGCGGACCAGCAGGCGGGCCCGGCGCCCCAACAACGCCAGGTCGCGAGGCCCGATGCGCCAGCGGGGGCCGGTCAGCAGCCGCACGAGCGGCGCGT
Source organism: Streptomyces sp. 4N509B (assembly GCF_052245655.1). Lineage (NCBI taxonomy): Bacteria > Bacillati > Actinomycetota > Actinomycetes > Kitasatosporales > Streptomycetaceae > Streptomyces > Streptomyces sp. 4N509B. The sequence goes on along the minus strand of NZ_JBQQBZ010000020.1, from coordinate 124,123 downwards.
TGGCCGTCGGGTCGGCCAGCACCTGGCAGACGGCCACGAGGTCGGCGACCTCCGGCATGTGCAGCAGCCCGGTCAGGCCCACGACCTCCACCGGCACGTCGCGGGCGACGAGCTCCCGCTGGATCGTGGCGAAGTCCCCGGCCGTGCGGCACAGCACGGCGATCTCCCCCGGCGGGGTGCCCGTGGCGACCAGGTGCGCCAACGTGTCGGCGAGCCAGCCCATCTCCTCCGCGTGGGTGCGCAGCAGCGCGCAGCGCACCAGGCCGTCGCGCTCGGCGCCCTCGGCGGGGCGCAACGGGCGCACCGCCGGGTGGCGTTCGCGCAGCGGGGCGGCGAGGCCGTTCGCCAGGGCGAGGAGCCGGCCCCCGCTGCGGCGGTTCTCGCTGAGGCTGAAGCGCGCGGCCGGCGTGCCGTCGCGGTGCGGGAAGTGCTCGGGGAAGTCGTCGAGGTTGGCCACGGAGGCGCCGCGCCACCCGTAGATCGCCTGGCAGGGGTCGCCGACGGCGGTGACGGGGTGCCCCGTGCCACCGCCGAAGAGGCCGGCGAGGAGGATCCGCTGCGCGACGGACGTGTCCTGGTACTCGTCGAGCAGCACCACCGCGAACTGCTCGCGCAGCACCCGGCCGACCTCGGGAACGTCCCGGGCGAGCCGGGCGGCCTGCGCGATCTGGTCCCCGAAGTCCAGCAGGTCCCGGGCGCGTTTGCGGGAGCGGTACTCCTCGACGAGCGCGAGGAGCCGACCGCGCCCGCTGGCCGCCTGGGGGACGCGGCGCAGCTCCGCGTTGCTGAGGCGGGCGGCGGCGAGCTCGGCCAGCAGCCGCTGGTCGAAGGCGCGCAGCTCCGCGGGCGTGACGAGGTGCTCGTTCAGCTCGCCGTCGAGGGCGATGAGGTCGGTGACGAGGGTGGAGAAGCTGGCGGCGTCGCCGCTGGCGTTGGTGGGCGGCTCGAAGTCGGCGGGGGCGGCGCGCAGCACCTCGGCGGCGAGCTGGAAGCGGCCGGCGTCGGCGAGCAGGCGTGAGGACGGCTCGATCCCGAGGCGCAGGCCGTGCTCGCTGATCAGGCGGCCGGCGAAGGCGTGGTACGTGGAGATCTGCGGCTCGCCGTCGCCCGCTTCGCCCTCTGCCCGGGTGCCGTCCTCGGCGGCGTCGGTGCCGATGCCCGCCTTGGTGAGCGCGGCGCGGACCCGTTCGGAGAGCTCGGCGGCGGCCTTGTTGGTGAACGTGAGGCCGAGGACCTTCTCCGGAGGCAGCTGCCCGGTGCCGGTGAGCCAGACGACGCGCGCGGCCATCACCGTGGTCTTGCCCGAACCCGCCCCGGCGACGATCGCCTGGGGCGCGAGGGGCGCGGTGATGCACGCCATCTGCTCCGGGGTGAAGGGGATGCCGAGGAGTTCGACGAGCTCCTCGGGGCGGCTGAGTCGGGCGGACACCCCAGGGAGACTAGCGGCGGGGTCTGTCAACGGGCGCGGGCGCCCGCCGCACGGGCCCGCACGGGCCGCGCGGGTTGCACGGGCCGGCGAAGGCGGGCCGCGGCACCGGACGGGCCGGGTCAGACGCCCGCCACGGCGAGGATCCAGCCGCGGCTGCGGGCGACGTTCGCGGCGCTGTGGTGGCCGGACAGGACGCCCACGTCGGTCACCACCCCGACGATCCGGCCCTCGTAGAACTGCGGACCGCCCTCGTCGCCGGGCGTGGCGTACCCGTCGAGGCCGCGGCTCAACAGCCCCACGACGCCGTCCTCGTCGACCGTGTGGCCCTCGAACCGCACGCTCGCCGTCCTCATCCGGGGAGACGGCCCGCAGCCGCCACAGGACTCTCCCCAGCCGAAGACGTCGTGGGTCGAGCCGAGCGGTGGCTCCTGGGAGGCGAGCGGCGCGTGGCCGGTGGCGATGGCGACGTCGAGCCGCAGCAGGGCCAGCTCCCTCGTGCGGAAGGTCTCGACGACCCTGGCGGTGGTCCCGCCCTGGGCGTGGGTGACGCTGCCGACCCGCACCCAGGCCGTCGAGCCGGGCGCGCAGTCCGCGGAGGTCAGCACGAACGAGGCGGCGACGAGGGCCCCGGAACAGTCGACGGTCAGGCCGGAGTCGGTGAGGACCGCCGCCGCCCAGGGGGCGTCGTCGACGGGCGCGCCGCCGACGACGAACGGTTCGGGGCGGGCCTCGGCGGCCGAGGCCGTCGGGGGCGCGGTGAGGAGAACGGCGACGAGCGGGGCGGCGGCCAGGGACGTGACGAGGAGGGAACGCAGGGTGGCGCGGAGTGGTCGCACGACGGGCTCCTCTCGGAGGGGAGTGGGGACGTGGCGGGCGCGCTGCGCCCCGCGTGCGTGATTGTCGCCGGGCCCGCGCCCACGGGAGAGCGGGTTTTCCGGACGATGTCGCGGGGCCACGTCACGGGACGAGGTCACGGGACGAGGTCACGGGACGAGGTCACGGGACGAGGTCACCGAGCGACGTCACGGGACGAGGTCAGCGCGCGGGGTGGGACGTGCGCTGACCGCCGGGACACCGTGCGCCGGGTCACCCCGCGCACGCGGTCACTCCACGAGCTGACGGCCTTCGGACCGCCCGCTGCACGCGGTGTGGAAGGTGCAGGAGCCGCAGTGCTTGCCCGTCGAGGCGGTGAAGCGTTCGTCCAGCACCCGCCCCGCGGCCGTGGCCAGCAGCGTCGCGATCCAGTCGCCGTTCTCGCCGGTCAACGGCTCCTGCTTCTGGACGGCCGGCTTCGCGTCGCCGCCGTCGCGCTGCGCCGCGCCCTGCCGCAGGTGCACGAGGGCGGCGCCGCCCGGCTCCGTCTCCTCCTGCCGCAACGCGAGCTGGTAGACCGCCAGCTGCGGGTGGCGTGCCACCTCGTCCTTGCTGACGCGGGTCCGGCCGGTCTTGAAGTCCACGACGTAGACCCGGCCCTGGGGGTCGCGTTCGACGCGGTCCATCACGCCCCGGATGCGCACCTGGTACTCGCCCGCCGGCAGCGTCACGTCGAACGCCTGCTCGCTCGCGGCCGTCTCGTAGCCGCCCTCCCGCTGGAGCACGTGCCAGCTGAGGAAACGCTCCAGCGCGGCGCGCGCCTGGGCCTGCTCGCCACGGGACTGCCAGGGCGCCTCGAAGGCCAGGGCGTTCCACACCGTCTCAAGGCGCTCCATCAACACGGACAGGTCCGCGGGAGTGGTGCCGGAGGCGACCTCGTCGGCGAGGACGTGCAGCACGTTGCCGAAACCCTGCGCGGCGCTGGCGGGCGCCTCGGCGTGCGCCTCACGGCCCAGGAACCACTGGAGGGAGCAGGTGTTCGCGAGCTGGCCGACGGCGCTGCCCGAGAGCGCGACCGGCTGCTCGGGGTCGCGCAGCGGCTCCGGCGAGCGGGTCTGCTCCCGCAGCCCCCACCAGCGCTGGGGGTGGGCGGCGGGCACCAGGGCGTGGCCGTCGTCGTCGCGGAGCGCGGCGAGGCGGGCCAGCCGCTCGGCGGCGGCGCGGCGCAGCGCGGGCGAGGCGGCGGGGTCGACGGTGGTGGCGCGCAGCTCCGCCACGAGCGCGGCGACGGCCAGCGGCCGGCGGGGGCGGCCACTCACCTCGACCGGCTCGACGCCCAGTTCGCCGAGGAAGCGGGAGGGCTGGTCGCCGTCGTCGCCGCCGCGCACCGCCGTGACGACGAGCCGGTCGCGGGCGCGGGTCGCGGCGACGTAGAACAGCCGCCGTTCCTCGGAGAGCAACGCGGCCGGGCTCATCGGCTCGGCCAGGCCGTCGCGCCCGATGCGGTCGGCCTCCAGCAGCGAGCCGCGGCGGCGCAGGTCGGGCCAGAGGCCCTCCTGCACGCCGGCGACCACCACCAGCGACCACTCCAGGCCCTTGGCGCGGTGCGCCGTCATGAGGCGGACCGCGTCGGGGCGGACGGCGCGCGCGGTGATCGTGTCGGCGGCGATGTCGTGGGCGGCGAGCTCGGCGAGGAAGTTGCGCGCGCCACGGCCCCCGGTGCGCTCCTCCGCACGGGCGGCCGTGGCGAACAGGGCGCAGACGGCGTCGAGGTCGCGGTCGGCGTTGCGGCCGGCCGCGCCGCCACGGCGGGCGGCGCGCTCCAGCCGGCTGGGCCAGGAGGTGCCGTCCCACAGCAGCCACAGCGCCTCCTCGGCACTGCCGCCGCCGGCGAGCAGCTCGCGGGTCTTGCGCAGCAGCAGGCCGAGGCGCTCGGCGGGAGCGGCGTAGGACGGGTCGTGGGTGACGAGGCGTTCGGGCTCGGCGAGGGCGCGGGCGACGAGCTCGTCCGAGGGGCGCGGGACGGCGACGCCGGCGGCGCGCTCCTCGTTGCGCAGGGCGCGGCCGAGGCGGCGCAGCTCGGCGGCGTCCATGCCGCCGAGGGGGGAGGTCAGCAGGCTGACGGCGGTGGCGGGGTCCAGCGCGAACGGTGCGCGCGCCGCCTCCTCGTCGGGGTCCGCCGGTCCGGGGTCCGTCGGCCCGGGGGCCCCGGGTGAGGCGGCCGGCGTGCCGGTGTCGGGGGGTGCCCCGGGTCCGCCCGAGGCCGCTGGGCCTCCTCGGCCGTCGGTTCCGCCAGGTCCGTCGGGGCCGCCAGGCTCGTCGGCCCCGGCCCCGGCACCGGCCGTGGCCGGGGCCGGGTCGGCGACGGCGCGCAGCGCCGCCAGCAGCGGCGCGACGGCCGGCTCGTGGCGCAGCGGCAGGTCGTCGCCGTCCACCTCCAGGGGCACCCCCGCCGCGGTGAGCGCGCGGCGCACGCCGGGCAGCGAACGGACGCCGGCACGCACGAGCACCGCCATCTCGCCCCACGGCAGCCCGTCCTCCAGGTGGGCGCGGCGCAGCAGGTCGGCGATGTTGTCGAGCTCCGCGCCCGGCGTGGCGTAGGTGAACACCTCGACGCGGCCCCGCTCCGTCCTGGCGGCGGTCAGCGCCCGGTGGCGGCGGACCGCCTCGGCGGGCAGCCGGTGGAGTGGCATCCGCTGGGTCAGCAGCCGCGTCGCGGCCAGCGGCCCCGGGCCGCTGCGGCGGTTGGTGGTGAGGACGGCGACCGGGGCGGGCTCGCCGGCGGCGGTGCGGAAGGTCTCGCGGAAGCCGAGGATGCCGCCGACGTCCGCGCCGCGGAAGGCGTAGATCGACTGGTCGGGGTCGCCGAAGGCCACGAGGTCACGGCCGCCGCCCGCCAGCGCGGTGAGGAGCGCGACCTGCGCGGGGTCGGTGTCCTGGTACTCGTCGACGAAGACCGCGTCGTAGCGCTCGCGCAGCGAGGCGGCGACGTCGGGGCGGCGGGCGAGCCCGGCCGCGCCGCGCACCAGCTCGGTGTAGTCCAGCACGCCCTGCGCCTGCGTGACGTCGAGGTACTCGGCGAGGAAGTGGGCCGCGGCCTCCCAGTCCCCGCGCCCGGTGCGGCGGGCGAAGTCGGCGAGGGTGCCGGGGGTGAGGCCCAGTTCGCGGCTGCGGGCGATCACCGCCCGCAGCTCGTCGGCGAAGCCGCGCGTGGTCAGGCAGGCCCGCAGCTCGGCGGGCCACGGCCAGGGCGCGTGGCCCTCGCGCTCCAGCTCGGCGTGGCCGGCGAGCAGTTCGCGGACGTACAGGTCCTGCTCGGGCCCCGTCAGCAGCCGCAGCGGCTCCGCGAACAACTCGCGGTCCTGGTGCGCGCGGGTCAGCGCGTAGGCGAAGGAGTGGAACGTCGTGGCCCACGGGGTGTTCGCGCCGAGGCGGGCCGTCATCCGGTCCCGCAGCTCGGCCGCGGCCTTGCGGCTGAAGGTGAGCACGAGCAGCCGCTCGGGGTCGGTGCCACGGGCCACGCGCTCGGCGACGGCGGCGACCAACGTGGTGGTCTTGCCCGTGCCGGGCCCCGCCAGGACCAGCAGCGGGCCGCCGGGGTGGTCAACCACGACGCGCTGGTGCGCGTCCACAGCAGGGACGCACGTGTCAGCGACCGGCGTGCGCACCAGTCGGTACGCTCCCGGGGCTGCCTCCTGATCCGGCTGGCCTGACGGACCAGGTCGACCGGCGGGCGGACGGGACGGGACGGAGAGAGTCACGTGTATCGCAGATCCTGGCGGGCGGTGCGCCCGGCGACACGACCGGGCGGCGGAGTGGTGGAGCCGACGCTACGCCAGTCGACCCACGAGGCGCAGCGTTTCGCACGCGTGATCGCCCCGGTCCGCGTGATCCCCCCGGTCCGCGCGGTCCGCGCGGACGGCGCGGCTCGCTCCGACGCGTCAGCGCGCGTCGCCGGGCGGCTCCTCGGGGACCTCACCGTCGTGGCCGTCCTGGCCGAACTGGTCCTCCTGACGCCAGCGCGCTCGCCGCATGTCCAGCCGCGGCAGGCCGTCCCCGCCGCCGCCCGGCTCGCGCAGCGGCGTGCCCTCGGTGCGGTAACGCTCCAGCGCGCGGCGCTCGTGGCCCGGCAGCAGCCGGCCGTCGGAGCGGACCACGCGCCACCACGGCACGGCACCGCCGTAGACCGCCATCACCCGGCCGACCTGGCGCGGGCCACCCTCCCCGAGCTGTCGGGCGACGTCGCCGTACGTCATGACGCGGCCGGGGGGTATCCGCTCGGCGGCGGCGAGGACGCGGTCGGCGTAGTCGGACAGCTGGTGAACGGGCGGGGTCATGGCGACCATGGTGCCGCACGCCACCGACAGTGGCGGGGTGGGACGCCGGGTCGCGGAACGTCTGTCCGTCCCTCGTGTCACTATCGTCCCAGCGGGGGCGACGAGGATGCGGGCGCTCCCCGAAGGGGAGCACACCGAGGAGAATCCCGGGGACGGGACCAGTGATACGGGGCGAGGAAGAGCGGGCGCGGCGGCCGGTCGAGTCGGCCGAGGGAGCACCTCGGCGGCGGCCGGACGTCTCGGCGCGCGCGGAACGAGACGGGACGCCGTCCAGGGAGCCGGACCCGGCGGCCGAGCCGGACCCGGCGGGTGAGCCGGACTCCGCGGGTGAGCCGGGCTCGGCCGGTGAGCCGGGCTCGGCCGGTGAGCCGGGCTCGGCGGGTGAGCCGGCCCGTGAGCCGACCCCGAGCGGGTACGTCGAGGTGGACGAGCCCCTGGTGGCTGCCCGGGTCCACCGACCCTCCGACCTCATGCGCGTGCTGCTCGGCCTGCTCGGCATCGGCATCGTGCTGGCGCTGGCCACGTTCGCCGTGGGCACCACGGAGGGCATCGAGCGGGACGTCGGCGAGGGCGCCGAGCGGGCCCCCTCCCTGCTGATCAACTTCGCGGGCTTCGCCTCCAGCGTCGCCGTCCTCATCGTCCCCGTGGCGTACGCCATCGACCGCCTCGTGAAGCGGGACGGCCTGCGGATCGCCGACGGCGTGCTGGCCGCGGTGCTGGCGCACGGCGTCTCGCTCAGCTTCGGCCTGTGGGTCACCCGCTTCTCCCCCGAGTCGGTGTACAACGCGCTGACCCGCGACGCCCCCGGCGCCGGTGGCGAGCTGACCGAACCGACCAGCGGGTACCTCGCGCCCGTCATCGCGTACGTCACGGCCGTGGCGATGGCCCACCGGCCGCGCTGGCGGCTGGCGATCCTCACGGTGCTGGTGCTCGACGGCACTGCGCAGCTGGTGGCCGGGTACACCACGCCGTTCTCCATCGCGGTCACGGTGCTCATCGGCTGGACCGTCGCCTACGCCACGCTGTACGCGGTGGGCACGCCGAACGTCCGCCCCACCGGTCTCCAGCTCCTCGCCGGGCTGCGCGAGGTGGGCTTCGCCCCGGTCCGCGTGCTGCGCGCGGAGGGGCCGACGGAGGGGGGCCGGGGGCCCCGCCAGGGGCCGGCACCGGCCGGCGAGCCGCCCGCCGGGGAGGCGCCCGACGGCGAGCCCGCCGAGGCGCGCGACGAGCCACCCGCCGCCGGGGCGGCCGACGAGCGGGTCTCACCGCCCGAACGCACATCCCCCGGGAAGCGCGGGGGCGCCGCCCCCGCCGAGAGCACCGACCGCGCCGCTCCCAGCCGCCGTTACCTGGTGTGGCTGGAGTCGGGACCGCCGCTGGACGTCATCGTCGTGGACCGCGAGCAGCAGGCCCACGGGTACTTCTACCGTGCCTGGCGCCGCCTGGCGATCCGCGGCATCACCCAACGCCGCAGCCTCCCCTCGCTCCGCCAGGTGCTGGAGCAGGAGGCCCTGATGGTCTACGCGGCCCAGGCCGCCGGGGCCACCGTTCCCCGCCTCATCGCCACCACGGAGCTGGGACCGGACGCCGTGATGCTGGTCTACGAGCACGTCGCGGGGCAGGAGCTCGACGCGCTGGCGGGCGAGGAGATCACCGACCGGCTGATGGAGCGGGCGTGGCGCGAGGTGGTGGCGTTGCAGTCCCGGCGCGTCGCGCACCGCCGGCTCGACGGCCGCTCCCTGCTGGTCACCGAGGGCGACGGGGTCTATCTGACGAACCTGCGCGGCGGCGAGATCGCGGCCGGCGACCTGAGCCTGCGGATGGACGTGGCACAGCTGCTGACCACGTTCGGCCTCCGGGTCGGCGCGCGGCGGGCGGTGGCCACGGCGGTGACCGTGCTCGGCCCCGACGCCGTCGCCGCGAGCCTGCCGTTGCTCCAGCCCATCGCCCTCAGCAGGGACACCCGTGCCACGCTGCGTCAGCTGGCGCGGGAACGCGCGGGCCGCGAGCGCCAGGCCGTGCTCGACGCCACCCGCGCGTACCGGGAGGCCCGTGGCAGCCTGCCGGAGAACGCCGACCGCAAGACCCTGCGGGCCGCCAAGCAGGCGGAGAAGCAGGTGATGGAGGCGGCCCTGGAGAAGGCCAGGGAGCCGGACCTGCTCGCCGAGATCCGGCAGGAGGTCCTGCGGATCCGGCCACAGGCGCCCGTCGAGCCCGCCCGCATCGAGCGGATCAGACCACGGACGCTGGTCAGCATCGTCGCCGCGGTCTTCGCCGCGTACTTCCTGATCACCCAGCTCGTCGACGCCAGGCCCGGCGAGGTGCTGGAGCAGGCGAACTGGGTCTGGGTGATCATCGCCGCCGTCTTCTCGGCGCTGACGTACTTCGCGGCGGCGCTCAGCCTGCTCGGCTTCGTGCCGGAGAAGGTGGGGTACCTGCGCACGGTGATGGCGCAGGTCGCGGCCTCGTTCGTGAAGCTGGTGGCCCCGGCCGCCGTCGGCGGCGTGGCCCTGAACACGCGCTACCTCCAGCGCCAGGGCCTGCGCCCCGGCCACGCCGCCGCCAGCGTCGGCGCCTCCCAGCTCTTCGGCCTCGGCGCCCACGTCGTACTGCTGCTGGTCTTCGGCTACATCACGGGGGCCGGGCAGGCGCCCAACGTCTCCCCCTCCCGCGCCGTCGTCGCCGGCCTGCTGACGCTGGCCGTGGCGCTGCTGGTGGTCACCGCGGTGCCGCCGCTGCGGAAGTACCTCTCCGAGCGGGTGCGGAGCCTGTTCGCCGGCGTGGTGCCGCGCATGCTGGACGTGGTGCAGCAGCCGAAGAAGCTGATCAGCGGCATCGGCGGAATGCTGCTGATGACGTTGGCGTTCGTGATGTGCCTGGACGCCTCCCTCCGCGCCTTCGGGTACGAGATGGACTACGCCACCATCGCCGTCGTCTACCTCGCGGGCAACGCGCTCGGCTCCGCGGCGCCGACACCCGGTGGCGTCGGCGCGGTGGAGACCACCCTCGGCGGCGGGCTGCTCCTGTTCGGCGTGCCCAACAGCGTGGCGCTGCCGGCGGTGCTGCTCTTCCGGCTGATGACGTTCTGGCTGCCGGTGATCCCCGGCTGGCTGGCGTTCACCCAGCTCACGCGGAAGGAGCAGATCTAGCTGTCCCGTCCGGGGAGGCCGACGGCGCGGATCTCCCCGGCCGCAGACGCGAGCCCGATCAGCGGTGTCTCCTTGTGGATGCGAGCCGATCCACCGTATCGTGCCGCACATGCCGTCCTACAGCATCGGTCGGGCCGCCCGGCTGCTCGGCGTCAGCCCCGACACGGTCCGCCGGTGGGCGGACGCCGACCGCCTTCCCACGCGGCGGGACGACGCGGGCAGGCGGCGGATAGAGGGCACCGACCTCGCCGCCTTCGCGGTGGCGCTCGCGGCCGACGAGTCGGCCGAGCCCGAGGAGGCGCCGCGCACCTCGGTCCGCAACGCCTTCCCCGGCATCGTCACGGCGGTCACGCTCGGCACCGTCGCCGCCCAGGTGGAGGTCCAGGCCGGGCCGCACCGGCTGGTGTCGCTGCTCACCCGTGAGGCGGTGGAGGAGCTCGGCCTGGCCGTCGGCGTGGAGGCCGTCGCCCGGGTGAAGGCCACGAACGTGCACGTCGACCGCGTGACGGGGGACGACCGGCCATGAGGCCCGTGCCCGTGCGGCAGCCGCGCCACGCCGTGCGCCTCCGGGCGGCCCACCCGCCCGCCACGCCGTCCGCCGTCTGGGGCCTGCTCGCGGTCCTCGCGGCGCTGCTGGCCACCCTCACCGCGTGCGGCGACGCCAGCGGCGACGACGACGGCGGCGGCGGCGTGACGCTGACCGTGCTGGCGGCCTCCTCCCTCACCGACGTCTTCGAGGAGGTCGGGTCCGCCTACGAGAGCGGGCATCCCGGCGTGCGGCTGAGCCTGTCCTTCGCGGGCTCCCAGGAGCTGGCCTCCCAGGTCCGGCAGGGCGTACCCGCCGACGTGCTGGTGACGGCCGACACCGAGACCATGGAGAGCGTCGCCGCCGAGACGGACCGGGCGCCCGTGGTCATCGCCCGCAACGAGCTCACGATCGTCACCCCGGCCGGCAACCCGGGCGGGGTCTCCGAGCTGTCCGACCTGGCCGATCCGGGCCTGCGGGTGGTGCTGGCGGCCCCCGAGGTGCCCGCCGGCGGCTACGCCGCCCAACTCCTCGACGCGCGCGGCGTCGACGTCTCCCCCGTCTCGGAGGAGCCCACCGTCCGCGCGGTGCTGAGCAAGGTCCAGCTGGGCGAGGCCGACGCGGGCATCGTCTACGTCACGGACGCGACCGTGGCCGGGGACGCCGTGGAGACCGTGCCGATCCCCAGGGCCGGGGAGGTCACCGCCACGTACCCCGCCGCCTCCCTCGCCTCCTCCGCCCACCCCGAGCAGGCGCGGGCGTTCGTCGAGTGGCTGACCGGCGGGCAGGCGCGGTCGCTGCTGCGCGACGCCGGGTTCGTCGCGCCGTGACGCCCCCCTCCGCGCCGCCCCGCGTCCCCCCGGGCGCCGACGGCGCCCGCCGTCTCCGCACCCGTCTCGGCGCCCGCCGTCTCGGCGCCCGCGTGCCCGACGGCGCCCGCCCTCCGTCCCGCCCTCGTGACCGCGCCCAGCCGCGCTCCCACACCCGCCGCCCGCCGCTGACGCTCGCCCTGCCCGCCCTGCTGGGCGTGGCGTTCCTCGCCGTGCCCCTCCTCGGCGTGGTGGCGGGCGCCCCGTGGGCGGACCTGGGCGAACGGCTCACCGCCCCCGCCGTCACGGAGGCGCTGCGCCTGTCGCTGCTGGTCTCCGGCTGGGCGCTGCTGGTGTCGCTGCTGCTGGGCGTGCCGCTGGCGTGGCTGCTGGCCCGCACCGACTTCCCCGGCAGGACGCTCGTGCGCTGCCTGGTGATCCTGCCGATGGTGCTGCCCCCCACGGTGGCGGGCGTGGCACTGCTCCAGGGGTTCGGCCGGCGCGGCCTCCTCGGCGGGCCGTTGGAGTCGCTCGGCGTCACGCTGCCGTTCACCACGACGGGGGCGGTGGTGGCGGCCGTCTTCGTCTCCATGCCGTTCCTCGTCATCAGCCTGGAGGGCGCGCTCACCGGTCTCGACCCGCACTTCGAGGAGGCCGCCGCCACGATGGGCGCCGGCCCGTTGCGCACGCTGCGCCTGGTCACGCTCCCGATGACGATGCCGGCGCTCGCCGCCGGGGCGGCGCTGTGCTGGGCGCGGGCGCTCGGCGAGTTCGGCGCCACCGTCACCTTCGCGGGCAACCTTCCCGGCACGACGCAGACGCTGCCGCTCCGGGTCTACCTGCTGCTCCAGGAGGACCCTGCCGGCGCCACGGCCGTGTCGCTGCTGCTGCTCGGGATCGCCGCGGCCGTGCTCCTCGCGCTCCGGGGCCGGTGGCTGTCGCCGCTGCGTCGTTGAGGGCTGTCGTCGAGGGGACGCCGGGCCGCGTGCCGTCACCCGGATGGGGTCCAGCACGTGCGGGTCCCCGGCCCGCCCACCCAGGCTTGGCGCATGACGACGGCCACGACCCTCGCGCGAATACCGCGCCCCGTTCTGGTCCTTCCCGCCTCGCTGGCCGCCCTCGCGCTGCTGGCCTCCGGCGCCGCCTGCTCGGGTGACGCGGGGGGAGACGGCGGCGGACGCCTCCGCACGGCGGGTGCGGGCGGCATCGCCGGTCCCGCGGAGCCCGTCGCGACGGCCGACTCCGCCGACGCCGACGCCGTGGACACCCAGGACCTGCCGGACGCCCTCACCGGGCAGTCGCTGGACTGGTCCGCCTGCCACGTCCTCGACTCGAGGCAGGGCGACGACGAGACCTCCCCCGAGCCCCTCCCCGACGACGGCGACGACAACGACGGCAGCGCAAACGGCGACGGAAACGGCAACGGCAGCGCGGACCGGGACGACGGCGGAACCCCCTGGGAGTGCGCGCGCCTGACCGTCCCCCTCGACTACGCCGACCCCCGGGGCGACACGATCGAGATCGCCCTCATCCGCGCCCCCGCCCGCGAGCGCGGCGAGGAGCGCGTCGGCTCCCTCCTCTTCAACTTCGGCGGCCCCGGCGGCTCCGGCGTCGCCGCGCTCCCGGCGTTCGCGGGCGACTACGAGGAGCTGCACGAGCACTACGACCTGGTCAGCTTCGACCCGCGCGGCGTCGGCGCCAGCCAGGGCGTGGTCTGCCTCGACGACCGCGAGCTCGACGCGTACTTCGCCGCCGACCCCGTCCCCGCCACCAGCGCGGAACGCGCGAAGCTCACCGACCGCCTCCAGGGCTTCGCCGACGCCTGCTCCGACCGCGCCGGCGCGCTGCTGCCGCACCTGACCACCGCCAACACCGCCCGCGACATGGACCTGTTGCGCCACGTCCTCGGCGACGACGAGCTTCACTACTTCGGTGTCTCCTACGGCACCCAGCTCGGCGGGGTCTACGCCCACCTCTTCCCCCAACGCGTCGGCCGCGCCGTCCTCGACGCCGTCGTCGACCCGACGCTCACCCCCGAGGAGTCCGCCCGCGGCCAGGCCGCCGGCTTCCAACAGGCCCTCGCCGCCTACGTCGAGGCGTGCGCGGCGGACGACGACACCGGGGACGGGAACGCGGGCGGGGGCGCGGGCTGCCCGCTGGGCGACACGGAGAAGCAGGCCAACCAGCGCCTGAACGACCTCCTCGACGACCTGCGCGAGGACCCGATGCCCACCCGAGACCCCGACGGCCGCCGCCTGACCCGCTCGCTCGCCGTCAGCGGCATCGCCCAGGCCCTGTACTCGCAGGACTTCTGGAGCTTCCTCACCCAGGGGCTCGACGACGCGCTCCCCGCCGAGGGCCAGGACCCCGACGGCACCGTGCTGCTGGCCCTCGGCGACGCGCTCAACGGCCGCAACCCCGACGGCACCTACACCACCCTCCAGTCCTCGCTCACGGCCATCAGCTGCGCCGACTCCCGCCAGCGCTACGACGTCGCCGACGTCCGCGCCGCGCTGGACTCCTTCCGCGCGGCCTCGCCCGTCTTCGGCGAGTCGCTCGCGTGGGGCATGCTCAACTGCGCGTACTGGCCGGTGAGGGGCACCGACCGCCAGCCGCCGGTCGCGGCCGACGGCGCGCCGCCGATCCTGCTGGTGGGCACCACGGGTGACCCGGCGACCCCGTACGCGGGCACCCGCCGCATGCGGGAGGCGCTCGGCGACGACGTCGGCGTCGTGCTCACCTACGAGGGCGAGGGCCACGGCGCCTACACCGGCGGCAACGCCTGCGTCCGCGACACGATCGACGCCTACCTCGTGGACGGCCACGTGCCGCGGGACGGCAAGGTCTGCGACGACTGAGGCCCACGGGACCACCAGCACCCCCGGGACCGTGCCTCCCCACCGCGTGTGGCCCGGCGAGCGGGGCGGCCGGTAGCCTGCCGGGCAGGACGTTGCCCGGCGGCGAGGGGGATCATGACGACGGGTCGCACGCGCACGGTCGCCCTGGCCGGGACTCTGGCGCTCCTTCTCACCGCCGGCGCCGCCGGCTGCACCAACGGCGGAGCCCCGGAGGACCGCGAGCCGATCGACGGGGTGCAGCGCCCCAACGAGCCGGCCCCCGCGGGCGAGGCGGAGGAGCCGCCCCCCGTGCCCGGCGAGTTCCGCGACCAGACCCTCAGCTGGGGAGAGTGCGGTGCCCCCACCGTCCGCCAGGGCGGCGGCGAGGCGCCCGAGCCGCTGCCCGACGGCACGGCGTGGGAGTGCGCCACGCTCACCGTCCCGTTGGACTACGCCGAACCCGAGGGCGACACGATCGAGATCGCGCTGATCCGCGCGCCAGCGCCCGAGGGCCGGGAGGGCCTCGGCTCGCTGGTGTTCAACTTCGGCGGCCCCGGCGGCTCCGGCGTGGCGACGCTGCCGCGCGCCAGCGAGCAGTACCGCGCCCTCCACGAGGGCGGCTACGACCTCGTCAGCTTCGACCCGCGCGGCGTCGGGGCGAGTTCCCCCGTGGTCTGCCTGACGGGCGCGGAGATCGACCGGCTCGGGCAGGAGGACGACGGCGCGCCCCGGACCGAGGCCGAGGTGCGCGAGCTGGTGGCGGAGGGCCGCGCCTACGCGGACGCCTGCGAGGAGAACGCGGGGGAGGTGCTCCCGCACGTGACCACCGAGAACGCCGCCCGCGACCTGGACCTGCTGCGGCAGGCGCTCGGTGAGAAGCACCTGAACTACTTCGGCGTCTCCTACGGCACGAAGCTCGGCGGGGTCTACGCCCACCACTTCCCCGAACGCGTCGGCCGCGCCGTCTTCGACGCCGTGGTCGACCCGACGCGCGACGTCGTGCAGCGCGCCCTGCTCCAGGCCGAGGGCTTCGACCTCGCGCTGGACAACTACCTCGACGACTGCGCCGCCACCGAGCCCGCCTGCCCCACGGGCGAGCGGGGCGCGGGGCCCCACGCGTACCAGGTGATCAACGAGCTGCTGGCCGACCTCCGCCAGCGCCCCGCGCGGACGGACACCAGCCGGGAGCTGACCCAGGGCCTCGCGGTCGGCGCGCTGTTGACGCTGCTGTACTCGGAGGACTCCTGGCCGTACCTGACCGCCGCGCTCGCCGAACTCCGCGACACCGGCCGTGGCGACCTGCTGCTGGCCGCCGCCGAGAGCTACAACGGCCGCGACGAGCAGGGCCGTTACAGCAACCTCCACTCCGCCAACCGCGCGATCAACTGCGCCGACTTCTCCTCCCGCCCGACCCTGGCCACCGTCCGCGCGCACGAGGCCGAGTTCGAACGGGTCTCCCCCGTCTTCGGCCCGCAGCTGGTGTGGTCGCTGCTGTCCTGCCTCGACTGGCCGGTGACCGGCGAGCGGGACCAGCCGGAGGTCGAGGCCACCGGCGCCCAGCCGATCCTGCTGCTGGGCACCACGGGAGACCCGGCGACGCCCTACGTCGGCGCGGAGCGGATGCGCGAGGCGCTCGGCGAGGACGTCGGCGTGCTGCTGACGTACGAGGGCGAGGGGCACGGCGCGTACGGCGGCGGCGACGCGTGCGTGACCGACGCCGTCAACGCGCACCTGCTGTCGGGGACGCTGCCGCGCGACGGCACGGTCTGCCCCTGAGGGCCGTCCGCACCGGCCACCCGTGGACCGACGCGCCACACGCCGCGCGCCGCGGACCGGCGGAGGGCACGGTCCGCGGCGCGGACGGTCAGCGGGCGGCGGTCAACGGGCAGAGGTCAACGGACGGCACACGACGGACCGCGCCCGACGGGCGGTCAGTAGACGGGCTTCTCGGGCTCGATCTGGTTGACCCAGCCGATCACGCCGCCGCCGACGTGCACGGCGTCGGCGAAGCCCGCGTTCTTCAGCACCGCGAGGACCTCCGCGGAGCGGACACCCGTCTTGCAGTGCAGGACGATCCGCTTGTCCTGCGGCAGGTCGCCGAGCGCGTTCCCCATCAGGAACTCGTTCTTCGGGATCAGCCGCGCGCCCGGGATGGAGACGATCTCGTACTCGTTGGGCTCGCGGACGTCGATGATGTCGATCTTCTCGTCGCCGTCGATCCACTCCTTGAGCTGCTTCGGCGTGATCGTCGCGTCCTTCGCCGCCGCCTGCGCCTCGTCGGAGACGACGCCGCAGAAGGCCTCGTAGTCGATCAGCTCGGTGACGGTGGGGTTCTCGCCGCAGACCGCGCAGTTCGGGTCCTTGCGGACCTTGACCTGCCGGTAGTTCATCTCCAGGGCGTCGTAGATCATCAGCCGGCCGACGAGCGGGTCGCCGGTGCCGGTGAGGACCTTGATCGCCTCGGTGACCTGGATGGAGCCGATCGACGCGCAGAGCACGCCCAGCACGCCTCCCTCCGCGCAGGAGGGCACCATGCCGGGAGGCGGCGGCTCGGGGTAGAGGCAGCGGTAGCACGGGCCGTGCTCGGACCAGAAGACCGAGGCCTGGCCGTCGAATCGGTAGATCGAGCCCCACACGTACGGCTTGTTCAGCAGCACGCAGGCGTCGTTGACCAGGTAGCGGGTGGCGAAGTTGTCCGTGCCGTCGACGATCAGGTCGTACTGCGCGAACATCTCCAGGACGTTGGTGGAGTCCAGCCGCTCCTCGTGGAGGTTGACCTGGACGTACGGGTTGATGCCCTGCACGGTCTCCTTCGCCGAGAGGGCCTTGGACTTCCCGATGTCGGCCTGGCTGTGGATGATCTGCCGCTGCAGGTTCGACTCGTCCACCTCGTCGAACTCCACGATGCCGAGGGTGCCCACCCCGGCGGCCGCCAGGTACATCAGCGCGGGCGATCCCAGGCCGCCCGCGCCGACACACAGCACCTTGGCGTTCTTCAGCCGCTTCTGCCCGTCCATCCCGACGTCCGGGATGATCAGGTGGCGGGAGTACCTCCGAACCTCGTCAACGGTGAGCTCGTCGGCCGGCTCGACCAGGGGTGGCAACGACACGGGTGACTCCGTAGGTCATCGGGTGAACGAATACGTATAGGCGTCTGCGGTTCCGCTTTCTCCCTAACACTGCCACGACCGGTCTCATTCCGAGACGAGGATTCCGCGACACGAGACGGCTCCGTCCCACGTGGCGGGCCCCCGCGCTCACATGCGGCAGGCCGCCTCCATCCAGATGTCGGCCAGCGACTCCTCCAGGCCGATGCGCGCCCGCCAGCCGAGCCGGTCCCTGGCGGTGCGCACGTCGGCCTGTTGCCAGGCGCCGCAGCCGTCCGGGTACGGGGGCATCGGCGCCGACACCGCGTGTCCGGGATGTCCCGCCTGACCGCCGTGCCCACCGTGTCCGGTGTGACCGACGTTACCCATGTGACCTACGTGACCTACGTGACCCGCGTGGCCCGCCGGACCCGCCGCGCCGGCCTGGCCGGAGTGGGAAACGTGACTCCCGTGCTCGGGGTGACTCGACGAACCCGCGTGCGAGGGCGAGGAGTGCGTGGACCCCCCGGGCCCCTGCTGCGCCGGCACCGGCACAGGTACCCCCGGCGGCGGACCCTCCAGCTCCAGCAACGTCCCGCCGTACCCGGAGATCCGCGCCAGCGTGAGGGCCGCGTCCCGCAGCCGCACCGCGTGGCCCGAGCCGATGTTGACCACGCCCTGCGCCGCCGACAACGTGGCCGCGTGCACGGCGCGCGCCACGTCCCTGACGTCCACGAAGTCACGCTGCACGGCGAGCCCGCCGAGCTTCAGCTCGTCGTCCTCGTGCTGTATCGCCCGCCGCAGCGCGTCCGCCAGGCGCCCCAGCGGCGAACCGGCCGGCGTCGCGGGGCCCGTCGGGGAGAAGACCCGCAGCACGATCGCGTCGAGCCCCGAGCCCAGCACGAGCTCGGTGGCCGCGAGCTTGCTGACGCCGTACGGGCCGCCGGGCCGGGCGATGGCGTCCTCCGAGACGCAACTGCCCTGCGGCGAGGGCCCGTACTCGGCGGCGCACCCGATGTGTACCAGGCGGGCCCGACATCGGCTGCGGCGCATCGACTCGCAGAGGGTGGCCGTGGCCACGGTGTTGTGCCGGACCAGTTCGCTGGCCGTGCCGCGGATCGCGCCCGCGCAGTTGATCACCACGCCCGGATGCACCGCGTCGAGGAAGCGGGCCAGCGCCCCGGGACTTCCGGTGGACAGGTCGAAGCGGACGTCGGCGTCGTCGCCGCGGCCGAGCGCGGTGAGCTGCACGGCCGGGTCGGCGAGCAGCCGGTCGGCGACGAAGCGGCCCAGATACCCGGCCGCACCCAGGAGCAGCACCCTCATCGCTCGACCCCCCTGGCGAGGTGGACCAGGCGGGCCGGGCGGACCGGACGGGCCATGCGGACCGGGTGCGCCGGGCACCCGGTCGAGGCGCGCGGCGGACCGGCTGGCGGCCCGGGGAGCGGCGGGATCATGGTGGCGAGCCTCCTTGGGTGCTTGCACTGCTCTGACATCCGGCCCTTTCCGACGGTCTGGCAGGGTCCGTGGCGAAACGGTCCTTCCGCACCCTTCCGCGTGGGCACCGTGCCCCCGCATGCCCAACGGAGAACCTCGCCCTCTGCGTACGGGCCTCCACTGTGGGTGAGCGACGCCATGCGCACCGGGGCACCCCCTGTTCCGTGATGGACGGCCCGAGGGCCGTCAGTCGTCAAAGGACTTCAGCGGAAAGACGGTATGTCTACATGCGGCACCCTCGACGCAGAGTTATGCCTGAGACCACCGGAAGGGGTGAAGAAGTGTGAGGGAACGTGACGTCCGCGTGCGGCAGGTCGTTAGGAGCCGTCCTCGCCCGCGTCGTCACCCTCGCCGTCACCCGCGTCGGGGTGTGGCCAGGGGTTGGCGACGCAGGTGATCCCGTCGGTCGTCAGGAACTTCGTCTGCTGCATCATCACCGGCGCCAGCGCGCCCTCGGACGGGCAGAGCGCGTGCGGATACCCGATGCGGTGCCCGACCTCGTGGTTGATCAGCATCTCCCGGTACCCGCGGATGTCGTCCCCGTAGGTCTCCGAACCCTGCGCCCAGCGCCAGGCGTTGATCATCACGCGCTCGGTGCTGGAGGAGTTGCAGGAGACGTTGTCCTCGCGGATGTCCAGGCCCGAGCGGTCACACCAGTCGGCCGTCGTCCCCGGGCTCGCCAGCGTGACGACGAAGTCGTACGTGCCGGCCGCGACCCGGGCGAAGCTGCGCTCGCCGTCGTTCCCCCAGCCGCGCTCGTCGCTCAGGATGCGGTGGACCGCGTCGGCGAAGAACTCCGGGTCGATGCCGAGCCCCTCCTCGACGTCCACCCGGTACCGCACCACGGTGGCCGCGTCCGGGTCGGCCGCCGGGTCGCTGCCGGCGACCGGGACCAGCTCCCCCGAGCCCGTGAGGTCGGGGTCGAGCGGGACGGTGGTCTCCATCAGCTCGTCGAACGTGGGCTCGGGCTCGGAGGTCCGCCCGTCGCCCCCTCCGGGCTCCCGCCCCTCCGGATCGGCGGGACCCACGCCGCCCGCCTCACCCGAGCCGTCGGGCTGGGTGGGACCGGTCAGCTCGTCGGCGCCGGCGGCGTCCGCCGCGCCCGAGTCCGGGACGTCCTCGTCGGGGTCGGTCAGCTGCCCCACCGTGACGAGGGCCAGCACGGTCACCACCGCGGCCGCCGCCACCCCCGTCAGGCTCCGCCCCCAGCCAGCGCGCCGTCCCGGGCCGCCCGCGCCGCGTCCCCCGCCGCCCGTGCCACCGCCCGAGCCGCCGCCGCGTCGCGCCGCGCGCCGGCCCGTGGCCCTCCGGCCGCCCGAGGTGGCCGCCCGCCCCGACTCCTCCCCGGGCGTGCGGCCGTAGCGCGTGTCGTCGAAGGCGTCGATGTACTCCTGGCGCGGTCCTGCCGCCTCGCTCGTCGCGGCCGAGGTGGCGCGGTCGCGGTCGTTCATGCTGCTATCCCGCTCCTTCACGCATCCGGACCCGCCCCCGTCTCCACCTCGGGCACCGGCTCCGCGTTCATGGCTCGGGGGTCGCGCAGGTCGGCGAGCAACTCCCTGAAGCCCTGCGCCACCGCCCCCGGATACTCCATCATCGCCACGTGCCCCGCCTCGGGCAGCACCACCAGCCGCGACACGCCGAAGGCCCTGCTCGCGCGCCGCGCCGCGCGGAAGGACACCAGCCGGTCGCGCACCCCGTAGACCAGCAGCGTGGGCGCCAGCACGCGCTCGGCCTGCCGCCACAGCGAGTGCTGCCCGCCCAGGGTGTAGGCGTTGGCGATGCCACGTGCCGTGCGGCTCATCGCCTCCCAGAAGTACGGCAGGGACTGCCGCCGCTCCAACTCGGCCACGGCCGCGGAGAACTCCTCGGGCGTGATCCGCGCCGGATCCCCGTAACACAGCCGCAGCACGTCGCGGGCCCGCCGCTCGGGGGGCAGGCCGCCCAGCATCCGGGGCAGCAGCCGGGCCATGCCCGGCGCCCCGAGCAGCGCCGTCGGCCAGGCGCTGCGCTGGACGCGCAGCTCCGGCAGGGCGGGAGAGACCAGCGTCAGGGTGCGCACCAGGTCGGGCCTGAGCGCGGCGACGCGGGTGACGACGGCGCCGCCCAGCGAGTTTCCGAAGAGGTGGACCGGCCCTCGCCCGCCCGACTCCAGGCAGCGGATCACGGCCCTGGTGTGCCCGTAGACGGAGTAGTCGCCGCTGTCGGGCGGGGGCGAGGCGCCGAAGCCCGGCAGGTCGAGCGCCTCGCACTCCACGTCCCCGGAGAGCAGCTCCATCAGGGCCGACCAGTTCCGCGAGGAGCCGCCGAGGCCGTGCACCATCAGGGCGGGCGGCAGCCCGTCACGGTCGGTGGCGCGCCGTCGGATGGCGAGGGTCATGCCGCTGAGCGCGACCGTCCGCAGGGTCTCGCCCTCCCGGATGCCGGGCCAGCCCTCCTCCGCCGCGAGCGCGGCGTGGACACGTCGCTGCTCGGCGGTGGGTCCGGTCGTCGACATAGCGCAATAGTACGAGCCCGTCACTCCGTGTCCCGTGGAGGGTGTGCGTGCCATTCGTGTGTCCGGTGTCACACGACGGGTTCGCCTCGGCGTGCTCGTCCTCCTAGGCTGGTGTCACCCACCCGCAGGCACAGGCGAACGGAGGTGAGGTGCGATGCCGCAGGAGCCGAACCCGGCGGAGCCGGAGACGTACGACGAGTACCTCGACGACGAGGACGGCGGTCCTGACACCGCGCGGCCGGGCGCACGACGCCCCGCCGCTCCCGAGGAGGCCTCGGAGGCCGACGCCGCGGAGCAGCGCCTGGAGTTGCTCCCGCTCCGCGACACCCCGCTGACGGACCGGGCGTGGGACGATCGCGACGTGGCCGACGCGGCCGAGCAGGCCCGGGTGGTCGACCCCGGCGACGACGAGTACCGGTGACCGTCCCCTGACCGTGTGGTCGGCCCGTGGTGTCCGCGCCGCGGGCCGGCCACCGGTTTCTGGGTAGGGAATGCCGCACGACCGGCACCGTCGGGGGATCTCCCGAACGTACGATGGCCATCCAAGAGGATCGACAACCACCACCGGGAGGCGGCGTGACAGCCACCGAGCAGACCCAGGCCCGCCCCCGCGGCACGCGCCTGCCGCGCCGGGCCCGACGCAACCAGCTGCTGGGCGCGGCGCAGGAGGTGTTCGTCGCCCAGGGGTACCACGCGGCGGCGATGGACGACATCGCCGAACGGGCCGGGGTCAGCAAGCCGGTTCTCTACCAGCACTTTCCCGGCAAGCTGGAGCTCTACCTCGCGCTGCTGGACGAGCAGTGCGCGGCCCTGGTCAACGCGGTGAGTCAGGCCCTCGCCTCCACCAGCGACAACAAGCAGCGGATCGCCGCCACCATGGACGCGTACTTCACGTACGTGGAGAACCAGGGCGGCGCCTTCCGCCTGGTCTTCGAGTCGGACCTGACCAACGAGCCGGCCGTGCGCGAGCGCGTGGACCAGGTGGCGCTGGACTGCGCCAAGCTGGTCAGCCCACTGATCGTGGAGGACGCCGACCTGCCGGAGGAGCAGGCGATGCTGCTGGCGGTCAGCCTCTGTGGCGTCGCCCAGATCACGGCCAGGTACTGGCTCAGCTCGGGGCGTGAGGTGCCGCGGACGGTCGCGACGAGCCTCACCGCCGGCCTGGCGTGGCGCGGCATCGCCGGCTTCCCGAAGCAGCACTGACGGCCGCGCGGACGGTCCCGACGGCGTCGGCGCGACGCCCACGCCACGCGCCCGGTCCCCGAGGTGTTCGCTCAGGGCGTTCCCGTGCCGGCACGGGCCGTCAGCGCACCCGGTTAGCCTGTGGTCAGTTACCGACCAGCGGAGGATACGGCTGTGGAGATCAAGATCGGCGTTCAGCACACACCGCGCGAGATCGTTCTCGAGAGTGGGCAGTCCGCCGAGGAGGTGGAGGCCGAGGTCGCCAAGGCGCTCTCCGGCAGCGGGAAGCTGCTGACGCTGGTCGACGAGCGCGGGCGCAAGGTCATCGTCCCTGCCGACAGGGTGGCGTATGTGGAGATCGGCGTGCAGGCCCACCGGCGGGTCGGCTTCGGCGCCCTCTGACGGCCTCCCGCACCGGTCGCCGAGCGCACGGGAGACCGTGGCGGAGACGGCGGGAAGGACCGCGGGGAGCGGCGCGTCGGCCCGGTTCGACGCGCTGTTGCTCGCGGTCGGCGTCGTCGGCGTGTCGGCCTCCGGGCCCCTGATCGCGGCCACGGCGGCGCCCGCCCTGGCCATCGCCTTCTGGCGCAACGCGCTGGCCGTCGTCGGCCTCGCCCCCGTCGTGGCGGCGCGCCGCCGCGTCCGCGCGGAGCTCGCCCGTCTCCTCGCCTCCCGCCGCGCCCTGCTGCTCTCGCTCGCCGCCGGCGCCGCGCTCGCCGCGCACTTCGGCCTGTGGCTGCCGAGCCTGCACATGACGTCGGTGGCCTCGTCCGTCGCCCTCGTCACCACCACCCCGCTGTGGACCACGGCGCTGCTGCGGCTGATGGGCCACCGTCCACCCGCCTCGGCGTGGCTCGGCTCGCTGGTCGCGTTCTGCGGCGTGCTCTGCCTGACCGGGGTGGACCTGACGGTCTCCGCCCGCGCTCTCGCGGGCGACGCGCTGGCGCTGGGCGGCGGCGTCGCCGGCGCGGTCTACGTGCTGCTCGGCGCCGAGGTGCGGCGCTCGTTCTCCACGACGACGTACACCGCCGTCTGCTACGGCGCGACCGCCGCGCTGCTGCTGCCGGTCTGCCTCCTCGCCGGCTCCGGGCTCGGCCTGCCGGGCCTCGGCGACGGTGCCGGGTACACGGGCGAGACCTGGCTGAAGCTGCTGGCGCTCACCGCGCTCGCGCAGTTCCTCGGGCACTCGCTGCTCAACCGCGTGGTGCGCGGCCTCGGCCCGTCGATCACCTCGCTCGGGATGCTGCTGGAGACGCCGGGGGCGGCGATCATCGCCGCCGTCTGGCTCGGCCAGTTCCCGCCGGCCGCGGCGTACGCCGGCATGGCGCTGATCCTCGCCGGCCTGGCCCTGGTCGTCCGCGGCGAGCGCGCGACGCCCGCGCCTCCCCCGAGGACCACGAGGACCACGAGGACCACCGAAGACACGGGCTCCCCGGAACCCACGCAACCCGCGGCACCCACACACCCCACGACGACGAGCAGGGCGGCACGGCGATGACCGACGCGGAGGAGCGGCTGCGCGCCGCGCTGGACCTGGACGAGCCGGACGCCCGCGCCGCCGTCACGTTCGTCGGCGCCGAGCGCGTCGAGGTGTGCCGCTTCCGCGACCGGGCCGCCGGCCTGGTGCACTACGCCACGCTGGGCGTCCCCGGCGCCCCCGGGCAGGGCGACATCGCCTCGCTGCTGCTGACCCTGCGCGCCGGCCCCGCCGCCCCGGACACCCGGGCCACGACGCACGCGACCGACGCGACGGCCGCGACGGACGCGACGGCCGCACCCGACGCGACGGACGGGGTGCTGCGCCCGCTGGCCGTGGTCGCGGCCTCGCCGCAGGTCGAGGGCGTGACCCTGACGCCCGGCGCGGCGATGGAACTGGGCGAGGAGCTGTGGCCGGGCTCCCCGTTCACCGCCGTGCTCGTCGAGCCGGGGCCCGAGCCGTTCCTCCGCCTCGTTCCCATGACCCCCGCCGAGGCCGCCTGGCGCCGGGCCCGCGGCACCGACGCACTGCGCCAACGCTGGCGTGAGCACGACACCGACCTGCACGATCCTCGCAGGTCAGCCGTACCGCTGACCCCACTGCCGCCCCTGACCGAGTGATACGCCTTGACGCGAGGGCGACCCACGAGGACCGTTGGTGCTCATGAGGGGCGAACCGAGCTGCCCGAGGTGCGGAGGCCGGGTGAGGGCTCCCGGGCTCTTCGCCGACTCCTGGCAGTGCGCCGCCCACGGACCGGTTCATCCGATGCAGCCCGTCGTCCGCCCCAGCGCCGAGGCGCTCACCGTCACCGTGCGCCGCGCCCGGGTCCCGGTCTGGATGCCCTGGCCCCTCCCCGTCGGCTGGCTCTTCACGGGCGTGGCCCTGGCCGGTGACGACCGCACCGGCGGCCGGGCCACGGCCGTGGCCTGCTCGGGCCCGAGCCCGCTGGGCGGCCCCGGCGAGCTGCTGCTGGTCGCCGAGGAGCTCGGCGTCGGCCTCGGCGCGCGGTACGCGGGCGTCGACGGCCCCGACCCGGGTCCCCGGCTGCGCACCGACCTCCCGCCACCCACCAAGGTGGTCGCCGCCGGCCGCCCCACCTCCCTGTGGCAGGTGAACGGCGCCCCCGAGGACCGCGTCGTCTTCGCGGGCGAGGCGATGGGCCTGTGGCTGTGGGCCGTGGTCTGGCCGGCACCGTGCGGCCTGCTGCTCTACGACAGCCTCGTCCTGGCCGACCTCCGCGACGCCGGCTCCGAGATCGACCTCGTCCCCTGCGGCGCGCTCTCCCCCCGCATCCTGTCCTGACGTCCCTGAACGCCGCGCCGCGCCCTGTCCTGAAACGCTGTCCTGAACGCGTCCTGAACGGGTGTGCACCCGTCGTAGGGCCGTTCACGGCCCGGTTATTCTTGGGCCCTGCCTCGCCGCGCTCCCGCGCCCCTCGCCCCCTCCGCATCGTCAGGAGCACCCTCCCGTGCGCATCGACCTGCACACCCACTCGACCGCCTCCGACGGCTCCGACTCCCCCACCGAGCTGATCCGCAACGCGGCGACCGCCGGGCTCGACGTCGTCGGCCTCACCGACCACGACACGGTCGGCGGCCACGCCGAGGCCGCCGCCGCGCTGCCGGAGGGGATGACCCTGGTCACGGGCACGGAGTTCTCCTGCCGCCTCGACGGCGTCAGCATCCACATGCTCGGGTACCTGTTCGACCCCGAGGAGCCCGAGCTGGCCGCCCAGCGCGAGCTGCTGCGCGACGACCGCGTGCCGCGCGCCAAGGCGATCATCGCCAAGCTCAACGAGCTGGACGTCCCCGTCACCTGGGAGCAGGTCCAGCGCCTCGCGGGCGACGGCGCCGTGGGCCGCCCGCACATCGCGGCGGCGATGGTCGAGACGGGCGTCGTCCCGACCGTCAAGGACGCCTTCACGCTGGAGTGGATCGCCGACGGCGGCCGGGCCCACGTCCACAAGCACGAGCTCGACGCGTACAAGGCCGTCCGCATGATCCACGACGCGGGCGGCGTCGCGATCTTCGCCCACCCGCTGGCGGTGCTGCGCGGCGAGGTCGCCACCGAGGAGTCCATCGCGCGCCTCGCCGAGGAGGCCGGCCTCGACGGCTTCGAGGTGGACCACTACGACCACGACGAGGCCAACCGCGCCCGCCTGCGCGCCATGGCCGCCGACCTGGGCCTCATCACCACCGGCGCCAGCGACTACCACGGCGACGTCAAGGACGTCGGCCTGGGCAACGACCTGACCTCGCCCGAGGCGTACGAGGAGATCGTCGCCCGCGCGAAGGGCGCCAAGCCGATCACGGCGTAGGTCTTCGGGGGGCGACTGTCTGTCGGATTCCTACCGGTCGCCGTACGGCAGGAACTCCCCGCTGTCCACCGTCCACGGCCCGACGGCGACGGTGTCGCCGAAGACGTGGTCGTGGCGCGACCGGTAACGGGTGCCCTCCGGCGTGGGTCCCGGGTCGCCGAAGACCGAGACGGTGGACTTCCGGGGATCGACGAGCAGGTACAACGGGATTCCCATCGCCGGGTAGTCCACCGTCTTGCGGGCGTAGTCGTTGTCGGGGTTGCTGCGCGACACCACCTCGACGACGAGGGCGACGTCCACGGGATTGACGTAGTCGTCCTCCTCCTCCAACACCGCCTCTGGCAGGACCACCAGGTCCGGGCGCCTCATGCGCTGTATCGCCGGTGCCTCGATCTCCGGCCCGCTGTGTGCGACGTACCCGGGGTGGGTGGCACCGAGCTGGGCGTCGAGCTGGCGGCGGAGGCGGAGCGTGACGAGCTCGTGTCGCTTGACCGGGCTCATCATCATGGTGATGCCCTGCTCGTCGATCTCGATCGCCCAGACCGGCGGTTCGGTGGGGAGCTCGCGTGCGATCGTACGCAGGCGCTCGTAGGTCTTGGTGTCCATCAGGCTCCTCGCGACTGCCGGTCATGACTCAGTCTAGGTCTGGGCGACCACCGGCGGCTCGGCAGGCCGGGGCGGACAGGAGGGACGGGCGCGGCACGCTCGTCGCCTTCACCTGGCGGGCGCGTCGTAACGTACGGGGGCGCGCGACGCGAGGTACGCGCCGCACCCAGCGCCGCTCGCAGCAGGAGGTCCCCGTCGCATGTCGGCCACGCCGTCCTCGTACACGTTCACCGTCCTCGGCACCACGGACCTGCACGGGCACGTCCTCAACTGGGACTACGTGGCGAACACGGCACACGAGGGCGAGCTGGCGGTCGGGCTGGCCAAGGTCTCGACCGTGGTCGACGAGGTGCGGACGGCGCGCGGCCGGGCGAACACGCTGCTGCTCGACGCCGGCGACACGATCCAGGGCTCGGAACTCGCGGACCACTTCGCCCGGGTCGAGCCCATCACCGGCCCGAACGCGCCCGTCCACCCCATGGCCGCCGCGATGAACGCCCTCGGATACGACGCGGCCGTCCTCGGCAACCACGACTTCAACCACGGCCTGCCGCTGCTGCGCGCCTTCCAACGCCAGTGCGCCTTCCCCCTCCTCGGCGCGAACGTCCTCGACGCCCGCACCGGCCGGCCGGCGTTCCCGCCGTACCTGCTCACCCGCGTCGGCCCCGGCGTGACGGTCGGGGTGCTCGGGCTGACGACGCCGGGCACCGCCGTCTGGGACCGGGCGCACGTCGAGGGTGCGCTCACCTTCGACGGGCTGCCGGAGCAGGCCGCGGCCTGGGTGCCCCGGCTGCGCGCCGCCGGGGCGGACGTCGTCGTCGTGGCCGCCCACTCCGGCGCCGACGGCGCCTCCTCCTACGGACGGCGGCTGCCGCACGCCGAGCACGCCGCCGCGCTCGTCGCCGAGCGGGTCCCCGGCGTCGACGCGGTCCTCGTCGGCCACGCGCACCTGGAGATACCCGAGCGGCGCGTCCGCAACGCCGCCACCGGTCGCGAGGTGGTGCTCTCCGAGCCGCTGTACTGGGGGAAGCGGGTCAGCCGCTTCGACATCGAGGTGACCAGGGACGGGACCAGGAACGGGAGCCGGAACGCGACCGGAGAGGACGACGGCTGGCGGGTCGCGTCCGTCACGGCCACGCTCCTGGACGCGACGCGCGCGGCGGAGGACCCGGCGGTCCTCCGGCTCGTCGAGGAGCCCCACCGCCGGGTCCTCGCCCGCGTCAACCAGGTGATCGGCCGGGCGACGGCGGCGATGACGGCGGCCGAGGCGCCCCACCGTGACGTCCCGCTCGTGCGCCTCCTCAACCACGTGCAGAGCCAGGCCGTCCGCCGCGCGCTCGCGGGCACGCCCCACGCCGGCCTGCCCGTGCTGTCGCAGGCGGCCTGCGTCTCCCGCACCGCCGGGCTCCCGGCCGGTCCGATCACCCTCCGCGACGTCGCCGGGATGTACCCCTACGAGGGCCGGCTGGAGGCGCGGCTCGTCACCGGGGCCCAGCTGCGGGACTACCTGGAGCACTCCGCCCGGTACTTCGTCCGCTCCCCCGACCTCTCCCGCCCGGCGGAGCTGACCAACGCGGACGGCACACCGGACTACCACTTCGACGCCGTCAGCGGCGTGAGCTACGTGATCGACCCGTCCCGGGCGCCGGGCTCCCGCGTCACCGCGCTGCGCCATCCCGCCACCGACCGCGGGGTCGCCGACGACGCCGTCTTCGTCCTCGCGGTCAACGAGTACCGCGCGGCCGGCGGAGGGGACTTCCCGCACGTGCCCGACGCCCCCCGGCTGTGGGCCGGCACCGAGCAGATCCGCGCCCTGCTCGTGGCGTGGATCCGTCGGGCCGGGGTCGTCGACCCCGCCGCGCTGATGGCGGAGCCCGGCAGCGGGGCCTGGCGGCTGGCCGTGGCGGCCGACGCGGCCCCGCCCACGGCCGGCGCCACGACCAGCGGCGCGGCGCTCAGCCGTCCATCGCCGTGAGGAGGTCCATGAAGACCTCCACGAGCGCCTCCTCCGAGTAGCCCTCGAAGCCGTCGTCGCCGTACTCGCCACCGGTGACGCGGAACTGCATGTAGGCACCGTTGTCGAGGACGTATCCGGCGCGGAGCTGGGTCGAGGAGCCGTAGCTGTGCTCACCCACGGAGTGCGAGTAGATCATGTACCCCGACTCGCCGACCGGGAGCTCGTACAGCTCGCCGAGGGTGATCACGTCGCCCTCCATGAACGGGTCCTCCGGCTCGGACATGATGTCCCCGAGGTCGCGTCCGAGCTCCTCCGTCGGGATCAGGTTCTCCGGCGCGCTGCCGTAGGCGTCCTCGGTGACCTCGATGCGCCACATGGGCATCCCGTTCGCGCCGTAGTCCTCGGTCTCCAGACTGCGCTGGTAGGAGCAGACCGTGGTGGGAACGGTGCCGTCGGCGGAGTTGACGCTGTCCGGGTCCGAGCCGAGCTCCGCGGCGACGTCGGCCACCACGGCGCACCGCTCCTCGGCCGAGGCACCCTCCGCCAGCCCCGGCGCGTCCAGCTCGGGCAGGCCCTCGTAGGTGGCCATCTCGACCGGCGTGATCAGCGGCTCGCCCGCCGAGTCGTCGCCGCCGAGCGCCTTCACGACGTCCACGAGCTCCTGGCGGGTGACGTCCATCGTCAGCAGCTCGTTGGGGGTGTCCTCGTCGTGGCGCAGGACGCTGCCGCTGAGGTGGACGTAGAAGGTGTCGTCGCCGGAGCGGAACCCGGCGGTCGCGCTGCCCGACGGCCCGCCGGTCCACTCGTTCTGGCTGAGGAAGCCCTCCTCCCCCACCGGGAACTCGTACAGCTCGCTGAAGGTGAAGGAGGTGTCCTCGGCCAGGTTCTCCGTGCCCTCCACGGTCGTGTCCAGATACCGCTCGTACTGGGAGCCCGCCTCGCCGCCCCGGGTGAGCGCCACCTGGAGGCTGATGCTGGTGGAGCCGTCCTCCAGCGAGGAGGTGCCGGGCGTGCCCAGCATGCAGCTGATGCCGTTGCCGCCCTCGGTGTTGAAGAGGGCGTAGCCGCGCGGGGCCAGCAGCTCCTCGACGGCGGCGCAGTGCGCGTCCTCGCCCTCCTCGTAGCTCAGGGCGTCCGCGTCGGGGAAGGAGAGCTCGGTGAGGTCCGGGTGGGTCGCCATGGCCGGCCGGTCGTCGCCGCCGAGGAGGAGGACGCCCGCGCCGACCGCCCCGGCGAGCAGCACCAGGACGACGACGATCGCGAGGAGGACCTTCGGCCGCTTCGAACGGCCGGCGGCCGGCGGAGGCGGCACGGGCGGGCCGCCGGGCCCGGCCGCGGCCGGCTGGGGGTACGGCGGCGGCGACGCGACCGCCTGCGCCGGCTGTTGGTACTGCTGGTGCGGCGGCTGCTGGGGATGCGAGGACGGGAACTGCGGCTGGTACTGCGGCTGGTGCTGTGGGCTGGACATGCTTCTTCCGTGCGTGGTCGCGTCTGGCCGGCCCGAAACGTCGGGTCGGGGAAAGGCGAACACTGCCGTAGCGCGCTTTCATCACTCTTTCGCCGGCTGGGACGAACCCGGACGAGCCGGGCCGTCGGCGGCGATCAGCCACGCACTCGTGGCTCCCCCGCGGTCAGCCGCTCGTCGCCGGCCGCGTCTCGGCGTTCCCGCTCGGCCGCCGGCCGGAGGGCGGGGGTGGGGCGGTCGAGCGCCAGAAGTCGAGGAGCGCGGCGGCGGTGCCGAGAGGGCGCTCCGCGTTCGGGGAGTGCTCCGCCCCCCTGATCACGGTGCGGCGGGCGTCGAGCACCTCGGCCATGCGGTCCAGCAGCCGGACCGGCCAGACGCCGTCGCGTTCGCCCGAGACGACGTGGACCGGCAGCCCCGTGGCGGCCAGGCGCGCGACGCGGTCGGGCTCGTGGCGCAGCGTGCGGCCGGTCACGAGCAGCTGCGTCGCCGCGTTGGAGAGCCAACGGTGGCGCAGGAACGCCGAGACCTCGTCCGCTCTGGGGCGCGGGTTGAGCACCCGCCAGATGCCGTCGGAGCCGAGGAACGGCATGGTGGCCGACAACGCCCGCAGTCGCCAGCGCGGCCAGCGCGCGACGCGTCCGGGTCCGGAGGCGACCAGGGTGAGTGAGGTGAACGGCGCGAGTCCCCGCGCGGCGGCGCGCAGCACCGCGCCGCGCGCGATCAGGCCGCCCAGCGAGTGGCCGACCAGGTGCAGCGGCAGCGGCCGGCCGGCCGTGGCGCCCGCCGGCGGGCTGAGCGCCTCGGCCTGGGCGAGGACGTCCTCGGCCAGCGCGCCGAGCCCGTAGGCGTGGCGGGCGGAGGTGCCGAGGGTCTCGTACTGGCCGCGGCCGTCCACGGCCACGGCGCGGTAGCCGCCCTCGGCCAGCGGGGCGAGCATCGCGACGAAGTCCTCCTTGCTGCCGGAGAACCCGGGGACCAGCAGCACGGTCCCCGCCGTCCCCGTCGCCCCCGCCGCCCCCGTCGTCCGCGCCGTGCCCGCGGGCGACGCGGGCGACGCGGATGACGCCTCCACGCCGGTCGCGGCGGGCTCGGCGTCGAGCACCGCGAACTCGCCGCGCCGGGTGGCCAGTCGTGTCGCGCGCACGCCGTCCGGGAGATGGAGGAAGGGGGGTCTGCTCACCGTGCGAGCGTAACCGGCCGGGGCCGGGTCTACTCGGCGGGCCCCTGGTCAGCCGCGGTTCGCGCCTGAGCCTGGGTCGGGGCCTGGTCCTGGGCCGACGCGACGCCGGTGCGGCGGCGACGCCGACGGCGCGGGCGCGGCCTGGCCGTGGCCTGTCCCGCCTCGTCGGTGGGCTGCGCGGTGTGCTGGGCGGCGGCCGGCGCGGCCGTCGCCGTCGCCGTTGCCGTTGCCGTTGCCGCATTCGAGCCCTCCGGCTCCACGGCGGAGGCGGCGGGCCGCTGCGCGCCCTCGCCGTTCCCGCTCGCGGTGCCCTCGACCGCCACCCCGCCGCGGGTGCGGCGGCGCTGGCGCGTGCGGGTCTGGGTGCGGGTGCGCGTCCGCTCGCGGTCGCGGTCGCGGTCACGCTCGCGCGGCTGGCGACGGCTGTCACGCCCGCCGAGGTCCTCCAGCTCCTCCGCGTCCAGCCCGGCCCTGGTCCGCTCGGCGCGCGGCAGCACGCCGCGGGTGCCCTCGGGGATGTCGAGCTGCTGGAAGAGGTGCTCGGAGGTCGAGTACGTCTCGGGCGGGTCGGCGAACGGCAGGTCGAGCGCCTTGTTGATCAGCTGCCAGCGCGGGATCTCGTCCCAGTCCACCAGCGTGACGGCCGTGCCGACCGCCCCGGCCCGGCCGGTGCGGCCGACGCGGTGGAGGTAGGTCTTCTCGTCCTCGGGCGTCTGGTAGTTGATCACGTGCGTGACGCCGTCGACGTCGATGCCGCGGGCGGCGACGTCCGTGCAGACCAGCACGTCCACCTTGCCGTTGCGGAACGCGCGCAGCGCCTGCTCGCGCGCGCCCTGCCCGAGGTCGCCGTGGACGGCCGCCGAGGCGAAGCCGCGCCGCGTCATCTGCTCGGCGACGTCGGCCGCGGTCCGCTTCGTGCGGCAGAAGACCATCGCGAGCCCGCGCCCGTTGGCCTGGAGGATCCGCGCCACCATCTCCACCTTGTCCAGCGAGTGGGCGCGGAAGACGTGCTGCGAGATGCTGGCGACGGTCGCGCCCTCGTCGTGCGGCTCGGAGGCTCGGATGTGGGTGGGCTGGTTCATGTACCGCCGGGCGAGGGAGATCACCTGGCCGGGCATGGTGGCGGAGAAGAGCATCGTCTGCCGACGGGCGGGCAGCAGCTCGATGATCTTCTCGACGTCGGGCAGGAAGCCCAGGTCGAGCATCTCGTCGGCCTCGTCCAGCACCAGGCAGCGCACGTGCGACAGCCGCAGCTTCCGCTGGCTGGCCAGGTCGAGCAGGCGGCCCGGGGTGCCGACGACGACGTCCACGCCGCGGGTCAGCGCCTCGACCTGCGGCTCGTACGCACGGCCGCCGTAGATCGACAGGACGCGGACGTTGCGCACCTTGCCGGCGGTGAGGAGGTCGTTGGTGACCTGCTGGCACAGCTCACGGGTCGGGACCACGACGAGCGCCTGCGGCGTGTCGGTGAGCTGCTCGGGCTTGGCGCGCCCGGCCTCGACGTCGGCGGGGACGGTGACCGCCTCCAGCAGCGGCAGGCCGAAGCCGAGCGTCTTGCCCGTGCCGGTCTTGGCCTGGCCGATGACGTCGGCGCCGGCGAGGGCGACGGGGAGGGTCATCTCCTGGATGGGGAACGGGACGGTGATCCCGACGGCGTCGAGCGCCTCAGCGGTCTCGGCCAGGATTCCGAGGTCTCGGAATGTTGTGGTTGTCGTAGCGGACAGCGTTCTGCCTCATTCTGTGTGGTGCGGGCACGCGGCGGCGAGGCGGGTCGTGTGGACCGCGCCGGTTGGTGACGCCCGGGGAGGGCTGTCCGGCGCGGGACCCGGTCATCTCGCTCAAGCGCACGCACCGCGCGAGCGGGTCCCCTCGCGCGGTGCGCGTGCGGGACGCACGGCCCGCGCGGCGGGCTGGTCAGGTCGGAGCCGATCGGGCCACCGACCGGGCATCCGCAGCTTCGGAAGCGGTTCCGGCCCGACGCCCGTCTGACATCACGCTCATCTGAACGGCGAGTGGACCGCTATATCACTCTACCCCGGAACACCGCACATACGGCAGGCTGTGGAACACCTCACGTTTCGGCGTCCTCCCCTCCCTGGCCACACGGACGTGGGCGGAGCGGGCGGGGGGCTATTGTGCTGACCATGGAGACGCCGCCCGACACCCCCGCTCCTGCCGACGCCACCGAGGACTCCGAGAACCCCGAAGACACCGCGAGGACCGGGGACACCGGCACCGCGAAGGGGTCCGGGGCGGCCGGGGACTCAGAGGCCACGGCGGGCGTCGCCGCGCAGGACTGGCCGCGGGCCAGCAGCGACACGCGGTACCGGGCGGCGGTCGTGGACCTGCTCGGGGCGCTCGCCTACGGCGAGCTGGCCGCGTTCGAGCGGCTGGCGGAGGACGCCAAGCTGGCGCCGTCGCTGGCCGACAAGGCGGCGCTGGCGCGGATGGCGGCGGCCGAGTTCCACCACTTCGAGCAGCTGACGCGGCGGCTTGAGGAGATCGACGAGGAGCCGACGGCGGCGATGGAGCCCTTCGCGGCGCCGCTGGACGAGTTCCACCGGATGACGGCTCCCTCGGACTGGCTGGAGGGCCTGGTCAAGGCGTACGTCGGCGACGCGATCGCGGCCGACTTCTACCGCGAGGTGGCCAGCCGCCTCGACTCCGACACCCGCGCCCTGGTGCTCGGGGTGCTGGACGACACCGGGCACGCGGAGTTCGCGGTGGAGAAGGTGCGGGCCGCGATCGAGGCGGACCCGCCCGCCGGCGGGCGGCTGGCGCTGTGGGCGCGGCGGCTGATGGGCGAGGCGCTGGCACAGGCGCAGCGGGTCGTGGCGGACCGGGACGCCCTGTCGACGATGCTGGTGGGCGGGGTCTCCGACGGCTTCGACCTGGCGGAGATCGGCCGGATGTTCTCCCGGATCACCGAGGCGCACACGCGCCGCATGGCGGCCCTCGGGCTCTCCGCCTGACTCCCGCCACAGAGCCTCTCGGACCGCTCCCTGAGCGGAACGTTCGCCCGGCCGTCGTGCCTGGCGGGGAAGGGGCCGAGGCCCTACGCTCCCACCCATGGATGGCGAGCTGCTGGACCGCGCCCTGATCGAGGAGTCGGCGAAGAAGTCGGCCCTGGTGTGGGTGCGGGGCGAGCGAGGGTCGTCGCGCGCCCTGTGGCACGTGTGGCACGACGGCGCCGTCTGCCTGGTCGGCGGGCCGGGCGAGCAGCCGCTGGACGGCCTCGGGCTGACCGACGGCGGCCGGGCCACCGTCACCTGCCGCAGCAAGGACAAGGGCGGGCGGCTCATCGTGTGGCCGGCGCGCGTGGCCGAGCTGCCGCCGCGGGGCGAGGCGTGGCAGGCGGTGGTGGCGGAGCTGAGGGGCAAGCGGCTCAACGCCCCCGACGCCGAGGGCCTGGCCGACCACTGGGCCCGCGCCTGTCGGGTGCTGCGGCTCACGCCCGCGGGGGCGGCCGTGCAGCGACCCGGTTCCATGCCGGCCGACTCACAGGCGGAGCCGCCGCGTCCGACGCCCGCCAGCACCCGCGTGGAGCGCCCCTCGGGGCTCCCGGTGCGGCGGGGTCGCGGCGGCCGTCGGGCCCGGGGCGGCCACGCGGGGGACGCGGCCGGCGGCGCGTCGAGCTGAGACCGGGACCGAGGCGCGGACCCGAGGGACCCGAGGCGCGGACCGGAGGCCCGTCCCTGAGGCCCGTCCCGTCACCGCACCGCCGAACCGGGCCGCTCCCCACACCACTCACCCCACCCACACCTCTCCGAGCGCATGCTCGCCGCGCGCCTCGACCCCCGCCTCGATCTCTCCTCCTGCCGGGCGGAGTCCCTCGAACGGGTCGTGGCATGGATCATCGACCGCTTCGACGTCCGCGCGGGACGTCGCGTCGCCGACCTCGGCCGCGGACCCGGTCCCCACACCACGCGCCTGGCCCGCACCGGCGCGTCCGTCACCGGGCGGGACCTGTCCACCCGCTCGCTCGACCACGCCGGGTCGACGTCGACTCGGCGTCCGCGTTCGCCGCCGTCGCGACCACCGAGCGCTGAAGCGCGTCCCCGTACGGGGGACGGCCTCCCGGCTACTCGCCGTCGCCGTCCCCCTCGGTGATCATGTCCTCGCCGTAGTCCACGATCTGCTCCTCCACCGGCGGGTTCAGCGGGAAGTCCTCG
This sequence comes from Streptomyces sp. 4N509B, assembly GCF_052245655.1. Classification (NCBI taxonomy): domain Bacteria; kingdom Bacillati; phylum Actinomycetota; class Actinomycetes; order Kitasatosporales; family Streptomycetaceae; genus Streptomyces; species Streptomyces sp. 4N509B. The sequence goes on along the minus strand of NZ_JBQQBZ010000020.1, from coordinate 88,790 downwards.
TTCCACTCGCTGAGCGTGACCTGGCCCGCGTTGCCGCCGCGCTCCAGCCGCAGCGGGTAGGGCCGGCCGACGAGCGCCACCTCCATGACGCCGCCCGCGCCGCCGTCGGCCTCGACCCGTATCGTCCTCACGCCGCCGACCTCGCTCCGGTCGCCGGTCTCCCGCTCGCCCTGGAGCGTGAGGAGGCCGTCGAGGAGCACGTTCTTGTCGGTGAAGCCGCTGAGCTCCTCGTAGGCCGGGTCGTCGGGGGCGACGGCGACGTACATGTCGTCGAGCTTCTTCGCCGGGTCGGACTCCAGCTCCGCCGGCAGCTCTTCGGCCTGCCAGAACGCCTCGTCCGCCCGGAGGAAGAGCTCCTCGTCGATCCGCAACAGCTCGAAGGTCGTGCCGCCGTCGGCGGAGACCTCGCCCGTGCCGCCGTTCTCGCCGAGCCGCATGTCGATCCGGTACGAGGCGTCGCCCGAGATGACCGTGCCCGTCAGCAGGACCGTGCGGGCCCGGCCGGCCGCCTCCCTGGCCCGCTCCTCGATCTCGTCGGCGGAGAGGTCCTCCATGCCGTTGGTCTCCTCCTCGGACCCGCCGCCGCAGCCGAGGGCGGTGCCGGCGAGGAGCAGACCGGCGAGGCACGTGCGCGCCGCCCGACGCAGCGCAGGACCGGTCGTCACGGGGCGCGTCGCTGTCACGAGCGGCAGCGTACCGGCCGCCGGGCGACGGGTTGTCGCGGGTGCGCCGTACCATCGGGGCATGGCTACTGAGACCCGCACCGACATCCCCGGGACCGCCCCGACCGAGGCGGCGGTCAGGGCCGCCCTGGCCCGGGTCGAGGACCCGGAGATCCGGCGCCCCATCACCGACCTCGGCATGGTGAAGTCGGTGGTGGTCGCGCCCGACGGTGTCGTGCGCGTCGGGATCTACCTCACGATCCAGGGCTGTCCGATGCGGGACACCCTCCGGACCAACGTCTCCGAGGCCGTGCGCGGCGTGGCCGGCGTCACGGGCGTCGAGGTCGAGCTGGACGTGATGAGCGACGAGCAGCGCCGCGAGCTCGCTGCCTCGCTGCGCGGTGGTCAGGCCGAGCGCGAGGTGCCGTTCGCCAAGCCCGGTTCGCTGACCCGTGTGTACTGCGTGGCCTCCGGCAAGGGCGGCGTCGGCAAGTCCTCCGTGACGGTGAACCTGGCGGCGGCCATGGCGGCCGACGGCCTCAGCGTGGGCGTCGTGGACGCGGACATCTACGGCCACTCGGTGCCCCGCATGCTGGGCACCGACGGGGGGCCCACCCAGGTCGAGAACATGATCATGCCGCCGTCGGCGTACGGGGTGCGGGTCATCTCCATCGGCATGTTCACCCCGGGCAACGCGCCGGTGGTCTGGCGTGGCCCGATGCTCCACCGGGCCCTCCAGCAGTTCCTGGCCGACGTCTACTGGGGCGACCTCGACGTGCTGCTGCTCGACCTGCCGCCCGGCACGGGCGACATCGCGATCTCCGTGGCGCAGCTCGTGCCGGGGGCGGAGATCCTCGTGGTGACCACGCCTCAGCAGGCGGCGGCCGAGGTCGCCGAGCGGGCCGGCTCGATCGCCGTGCAGACCCACCAGAAGATCGTCGGCGTGGTGGAGAACATGTCCGGCATGCCCTGCCCGCACTGCGGCGAGATGATGGACGTCTTCGGCAGCGGCGGCGGCCAGCGGGTCGCGGACGGGCTCACGCGGGCCACGGGCGCGAAGGTGCCGGTGCTCGGCACGATCCCGATCGACGTGCGGCTGCGCGAGGGGGGCGACGAGGGGAAGCCCGTGGTGTTGACCGACCCGGACTCCCCCGCGGGGTCGGCGCTGCGCTCGGTCGCGTCCTCGCTGGCGCGCCGCGAGCGGGGCCTGGCGGGCATGTCCCTGAGCCTCACGCCGACCCGGCGGGCCTGAACGCACGGCACGGGCGGCACGGGCGGCACGGGCGGTCCCGTCTCCTGGGCCGTCCGCCGACGCGCCGCCCGCCGGGGCTCAGGCGCTCCGCGCTCAGGCGTAGCTCTCGATGTCCTTGATCACGGCGAAGCCGAGGCCGTAGGCGCTCATACCGCGCCCGTACGCGCCGATGTGGACGCCGTGGCGCGCCACGCCGGCCAGCACCCAGCCGTACTCCGACTCCCGGTAGTGGAAGTCCGTGGGCTCGCCGTCCACCGGCAGGGAGAGGGCGGACCAGCCACCTCCGTGCAGGTCGTCGGCGAGCTCCCACGCGATGGCGGTCTGCTGCTCCAGCCAGTCCTGCCGCAGCGCCCGCTCCATCTGGGCCGGCCAGGTGCACGACAGCAGACCGGAGCCGGCCAGCCAGGCCGCTGAGGAGACCGAGGTGGCCTCCAGCACACCCGTGCCGTCGGGGCTACGGCGCAGCGGCCGGTCGGCGACCGTCACGACCACGGTGAAGCGCTGGTCGCCGTGGCCCAGCTCGCCGCGGAGCGACGGCTCGTCGCCGTGGCCCGTGGAGCCGTGCTCGACGGCGCCGTCGGCGGCCATGCCGACCTGCATCAGCCAGCGCGGGCCGGTGAACGCCTCGTCAAGTCCGTACCAGGGAAAGCCGGCCATCAGATAGCCGTCGACCGCGCGGCGGGCCCCTGGCACCCCCTGGGGTGAGGGGGTGCCGGCCGCGTCCTGCGGCACTGCCCGACTCGTCGTCTCCATCGTGTGCGACGCCTCCTTGTTGCCCTCGTCCTGGGCACACCCCGGACATAGGGAGGATAGCCAGCCGGGTCCGGGGTGTCGGGCATGAGCAGGGATCAGGCGGTGTCATATGCCCTCGAACAGGCGCGCAGGCGGGGAACACCGTCTCCCCGTGCGCCCCCCGTGCCACGAACGGCGGGACGGGGACGGCGCACCGGCGACGCCAGGGGCGACCACGCGAGGGGAGGGTGGCGAAGCAGCCGTCGTCGGGCGTGGGGGCGTCGGGCGTGGGGACGTCGGAACGTGCCGCGCGCGGACGGCGCGCGTCTCGGGTGGGTGAGCTGCCGCCGTCAGGCTCGCGTTCGCAGGCCCGCCGGGGCGCGGGCCCCAGACGGTGCCGGTCTCAGACGGTGTCGAGCGAGGTGGCGTCGGCCTCAGGTGGCGTCGGCGTCGAACGGCGGCAGGTCCTGGCGGGGGGTGGCGGCCGGAGCCTGGTCCCCGTCCTTGGCCAGCCGCACCGGCTCAGCCGTGGCGGAGCCCTCCGAGGCGGTCCCCGACGCCGCGGTGCTCGCGGTGGCGGTCGAGGAGGAGCCGGCGGAGGCGGAGGTGGCCGCGGCGCCCGCGCCACGACCCTTCGACAGCCCCTTGCCGAGGCCCGCGCCGCTCTTGCCGTTGGTCCTGGTGGGCCGACCGTTGACCGAGTCGGCGACCTCGGTCAGCTCCTTGCGCATGTCGAGGCTCTGGCCGAGCTCCTTCAGCCCGAGGTCGTCGTTGTCCAGCAGGTGCTTCTTGGCGAAGGTGCGCGGGTTCAGGTCCTCCAGCTCGAAGTCCTTGAACTCCGGACCGAGCTCGTTACGGATGTCGTTCTTGGCGCTGTCGGAGAACTCGCGGATCTTCCGAACGAACCGCGCGGCGTCCTGGATCATCTTCGGCAGCTTCTCGGGGCCGAAGACCAGGATGGCCAGCACGATGAGGAACATGAACTCCAGGGACCCTATGTCGAAGAACACCTGACAGCTCCCTCAATCCCGACTCATCCCGGCGATCCGGGCTCGTGTCGCGCACGCATACCACGCATACGGTCATGGGCAACGGTACCTGCCCGTAGCCACCGATGGGAGTCCGCCGCCTCGCGTCTTCTCACCGGGCCGTCACGCCCCCTCAGCCACCCGTCTCCTCACCGAGCACGACGATGACCTCGGTCTCCTGACCGTTGCGGTCGATGGTCAACGCCAGCTCGTCTCCCGGCTGGTAGCTGCGGATCCTCACGATGAGCTCGTCGCCGCTGCGGACGCGCTGCCCGTCCACGGCGGTGATGATGTCGCCGTCCTGGACGCCGGCCTGGTCGGCGGGGCCGCCGGGGACCACGGCCGGCTCGCCCGTGGTGCTCGCGACCCTGGCGCCCTCGCCCGGATAGCTCGTGTCGAGCATCACGCCGATGACGGGGTGGCTCGCGTAGCCGACGTTGATCAACTGCTCGGCGACGTTGCTGCCCTGGTTGATCGGGATGGCGAAGCCGAGGCCGACGCTGCCGGAGGAGCCGCCCTCCATGCCCCCGGAGTCGGGGGTGCGGATCGCGGTGTTGATGCCGATGACCCGGCCGTTGACGTCCACGAGCGGGCCACCGGAGTTCCCCGGGTTGATCGGGGCGTCGGTCTGGAGGGCGTTGACGTAGCTCACGTCGGAGCCGTCGAGCTCCAGGCCGCCGGTGGTGATGGGGCGCTCGGTGGCGCTGATGATGCCGGAGGTGACGGTCCCCTCCAGGTCGAACGGGGCGCCGATCGCGACCACCGGGTCGCCGACGCGCACGCTGTCGGAGTTCCCGAGCTCCAGCGGGGTCAGCCCGGAGACGCCGCTGACCTGGACGACGGCCAGGTCGTACCCGGCGTCGGATCCGACGATCTCGGCCCGCGCGGTGTCGCCGCTGCTGAAGGTGACCTCTATCACGCCGCTCTCCCCGGCCGGGTCCACGACGTGCGCGTTGGTGAGGATGTGGCCCTGGTCGTCCAGGACGAAGCCGGTGCCGGTGCTCGCCGCGTCGGTGCCCGAGACGTGCAGGGTGACCACGCCCGGCAGCACCGCCTCGGCGATGCCGGCGATGCTGCCCTCCGCCGGCGGCCGCTCCTGCGAGCCGGTCTGCGGGAGGTCCACCTCGGTGAAGGCGCCGTCGCGCTCCAGCTGCACGCCGATGACGCCCCCGATGACGCCCGCGACGAGCGCGATCGCGGCGGCGCCCGCGACGAGCCGGCCGCGGCGTCCCCGGCGGGGGCTCGCGTCGGGTGCCGCGGGGGCCGGCGGCACGCCGCCGGCGCCGGCGCCCGTGGCGCCCCACGGGTCGTACCGGTGCAGCGGCTCACCCGGGAGCGAGGCGGTGGCCTGCGCCGGGGCGTGGCCCTGGGGCACGTGATGCGCGCCTGTCGGGGCCGGCGAAGGCTGTGGCGCCCCCGCCTGGGGCGGGGCCGCGTGGGGCGGCGCCGTCTGGGCGGTGGGATGACCGGCCGGCTGGCCCACACCCGGGGCCGGGGCGCCCGGGCTCGCGGCGGGGGGGACCGCGGCGGTCCCGGGAGGCGGGCCCGTCGGCACCTGGCCCGTCGGCGGTTGGCCCGTCGGCGCCTGCCCCGTGGGGGTGCCGTGGGACGGCGTGCCGCCGCGGGCAGCGTCGGCCGCCGCGGGGGCCGGCGCCAGCGTGCCGGTGCGGACGCCGCCGGGCGGCGTGGGGTCGGGGCGCTGCACGGGCGGTGCGGGGGCCCAGGGACCCGGCTGCCCGTAGGGAGGCGTGCTGTACGCCTCCTCGCCGTGCCGCGCCTCGGAGTCCTCCCTCTGGCTCCGCCCGGAGGACCCCCAGGAAGCGCTGTTCCGGTTCTCCATGCCCGTCCCCATCGTGTGCGCCGCGCTGTTACCGGCTAGTCCGAGTCTCCGGTAGGGGATTCAACCAGGTGGCCCGCCACCCGGTCACGGAACCCGGCTCAACGCGGGTCGACACCACCGACGATGCCCAGCCCGCCCACGGGGGCGTGGGTGCTGAACATGGGTGCCGGCAGCGAGGTCGTCGACCCCGAGAACCCCGGATCCGGTGCCAGTATGGGCCCAAGGACCGGGAAAAGGCGCGTGCCCTGGCCGACCGGCCATGTCGCGTCCTGTGTCGTCTGCGCCCCGCGTGTCTCCTGGGACGCCTCCTCCGTGCTCTCCAGCCGGGCTCCCACGGTGCGGACCGTGCTCACCGGCGAGGTGGTGGACGGCGCGCCGCTGCCCGCGGCGACGGTGCCTCCCCCGGCGCCGGCCGCGGCCGTCGTGGTGGCGGTGCTCGGGCTGGTCACGGCACCCCCCAGAGCGAAGGCCGCCAGCGACACGGCGCCGGCGGCGGCGAAGGCAAGCCGGTGACCGCGCTGCGAGCGCGTCGCGGCCCCCGGCTCGTGTATCCGGAAGCCTCGCCGGGCGTCCAGCAGGGGCTGCGCGAAGAACGAGGAGCGTCCTCTCCCCCCGGGCGGCGAGATCGGGGGGAACGGGTCCAACGCCTCCTCGCGCGAGGAGGAGGACGAGGACGAGGGGGGGCCCGGCGGCGGCATGGCGTCGGACCCCGGGTCCCCGCCCGTGGCGGGCAGGCCCTGGAGGCGAGCCATCAGCGTGGCGGAGGGGGTGGGCAGCGGGCTGGCGGCGAAGACGCTCTTGAGCCGGCGGTGGGCGTCGGCCTCGTCCTTACAGCTGGGACACGTGGCCAGGTGCGCCAGCACGCGGTCCCGGCGGTCGTGGGAGAGCTCGCCGTCGATCAGCGCGGCGAGGCTCTCCCCGAGATGCTGGTCCGCTGGCCCGGTCTCGGCGGTGCTGGTCACCCGGCCCTGCCTTCCTCCGCCGCGGGGGCGGCGGGGGCGGGCACGGTGGCCAGCAGGGTCTCGTGCTCCTCGTGGGCCTGACGCCCCTCGTACGGCCCGGCCTCGTCCTGCTCACCACGCACGCGGGGCGAGCGGTGCTTGAGGGCCTTCCGCAGGTGGGAACGGCCGCGGTGGATCCGACTGCGGACGGTGCCGAGCTTCACGCCGAGGGTGGTGGCGATCTCCTCGTAGCTCAGGCCCTCGATGTCGCACAGCACCACGGCGGCGCGGAAGTCGGGGGCCAGGGTGTCGAGCGCCTGCTGCACGTCGGCGTCGAAGTGCGTGTCGTTGAAGTGCTGCTGGGGGGTGGGCTCGCGGCTGGGCAGCCGGTCGGCCGCGTCCTCGCCGAGCGCGTCGAAGCGGATCCGCTGCCGGCGCCGCACCGAGTCGAGGAAGAGGTTCGTGGTGATGCGGTGGAGCCAGCCCTCGAAGGTGCCGGGGGTGTACGTGGAGAGCGAGCGGAAGACACGGACGAAGACCTCCTGCGTGAGGTCCTCGGCGTCGTGCTGGTTCCCCGTGAGGCGGTAGGCCAGGCGGTACACCCGGGCACTGTGGGTGCTGACGATCTCCTCCCAGCTGGGAGGCGCCCACGGCTCGCCGTCCGAGCCCGTGCCGAAGGTCGCCATCTCGGCGGTGGCCGTGGCGCTCTCGACGGGCCTGGCGGCGTCGTGTGGTCGGGCGACGTCAGCGTGCTCTGTCACGGAATTCGGCCTGTCGGACGAGCGGAGTAGGCGCCCCAGCACCCCCCGGCTCGCGGACCTGGCCGCACCTCCCCTGTCGGCTCTGGTGGTGTCCAGTGGGGCCCCTACCATAACCACCTCACCCGTTAGCTCCGGATAAGCATTTTTGACCGTCTTTTCGAGCCGGTCGCGCGACCACCGGTCATGGGGTCCAACGTCTGGTCCAGCCGAGCTGTTCCCCAGGAGAGTCGATACCCTCAGAGGGCGTGACAGACGGGGACAGGAGAGGGCCATTACCGGCAACCGGCTGACGAGCTGGGCGTTCGCCGAGGCGTACGGCGCACCGGACGCCGACAGCAGCGAGGGGTCGGCGTTGCGCTGGGCCCGGGACCGTGCACGTGACGCCGGTCTGCGCTCCGTCTCCCCCGGCACGGGGGACGCGCTGCGCCTGTTGGCCGCCGCGGCCGGCGCCCGCGCGGTGGTGGAGATCGGCACGGGCACCGGCGTTTCGGGGATCTACCTGCTGCACGGCATGCGGCCGGAGGGTGTGCTCACCACGGTGGAGATCGAGCCGGAGCGTCAGCAGTTCGCCCGGCAGGCCTTCCGCATGGCCGGCTTCGCCGCCAACAGGACCCGGCTGATCTCCGGACACGCGCTGGACGTCCTGCCCCGCCTCACCGACGGGGGCTACGACCTGGTCTTCTACGACGGCAGCCGGCTGGAGTGCCTGGAATGCCTCGGAGAATCGTTGCGTCTGCTGCGGCCGGGAGGGCTGGTCTGCTTCACCGGCGTGTTCGCCGACGGCCGCACCGTGGACTCCGGGATCCAGCCGGCGGAGGTGCTGCGGCTGCGCGAGCTGCTGCGGGCGGTGCGCGAGAGCAAGGACCTGGTGCCCGCCCTCCTCCCGGTCGGCGACGGGCTGCTCTGCGCGGCCCGCGCCTGAGGGCCTCCCCGTCGTCCCCGGTGACGTCGTGCCCGGTGGCGGGCTGCCGGCGGACCGGAACGCGGCGTCGCGCGGCTCCGCGCGAGCGGGAGGAGGGAGTCGACCGGCGGGAGGCCGGCGACCGGCGCCAACGCGGCGGGGAGGTCGCCGGGCGTCGCGAGCCCTTCTGACAGGTCCGGGACGGCGCGCGTCACGGCCGTGTCGTCACGGGACCGTCGGCGTCCGCCGTTCGCGCCCACGAAGGGTGAGCGTTCCTCCCGCGGAGAGTGACGAGCCGGGAGACACGTACGGCGCCGCCCCGGAGTGATCCGGGACAGCGCCGTGACGGGGCCGAGGCAGCGCCGATAAGACCGACATCGGTGACCGCCGCTCGTCCGGGCATTCGGCGGCGGCGAAGGGCCGGCGCGATGCGGGGCGGTTCAGCTGGTCACCTTCTTCAGTTCCTCGTCGAGGGCCACCGCCTCGTCGGGGCTCAGCTCGACGACGAGTCGCCCGCCACCCTCGAGCGGAACGCGCATGATGATCCCCCGCCCCTCCTTGGTCACCTCGAGCGGGCCATCGCCCGTCCGCGGCTTCATGGCCGCCATGCTCGTTCCCCTTCCTGAACCAGCTCATCGCAGCCGACAACGAGAAGCGCTATCGGCATCGAACACGTTGCTTCACTCATTATCTCGCATCGAACGACCTCGTGACCAACATCGGCCGGTATCCCTTCGGCAACGCGCGCCCGCAAACCCCCTCAATTCGGCGATTGCGCCTTCACCACGGCGAACACCCTGTTAGTCGGTCGAGGCGCCGGATCCGCCGGCCTGGCTCTCCTCGCGCGGAGCCGTGAGCCGGGTCTCGGCGAGCGCCGTCTCCAGCTCGGCGATGCGCGCGTCGCGCTCGGCGATCTCCGCGGCGAGGCGGTCGAGCACCTCGTCGACCTCGGCCATACGGTATCCGCGGGGGGCGACGGGAAGACGGACCGCGACCACGTCGGCCGGGAGAACCGGCCGGTGGAGCGGCAGCGGGTCGTCGATGCGGTCCGGCTCGGCCTCGGGCAGCCCTCCGGTGACCGGCCCTCCCGAGCCGTCACCGCTGCCGAGCACCGCCAGCGTGACCGCGGCGATCACCACCACCATCGCCGCCACAAGGAACCAGAACACGACCTCTCCTCCCCTTCCCCGCACATCCGTGACTTCCGAGGGACCCGCTGATCGTCGCACAAAGCACTGACAGTCCCGGAAGGTAGCGTCGAAAGCGGAACGCGTGGATGACATGGATGATGGCGTGGACGGAAAGAGCGAGATCGGAGAGCTGAGCGGAATGCTGCGACTGGGGCCGCGTGAGTTCCCTCCCGAGGAGTCGGTGATCATGGCGATCGTGAACCGCACGCCCGACTCGTTCTACGACCGGGGCGCCACGTTCCGGGACGAGGCCGCGATGGAGCGTGTCGGGGAGGTGGTGGCCCAGGGCGCGGCCATCGTCGACATCGGCGGGGTGAAGGCGGGGCCCGGCGCGGAGGTGGGCGTCGAGGAGGAGATCCGCCGCACCGCCGGGTTCGTCGCCGAGGTCCGCCGCCGCTTCCCCGAGGTGGTGATCAGCGTCGACACCTGGCGGCACGAGGTGGGCGAGGCCGTCTGCGAGGCCGGTGCCGACCTGCTGAACGACGCGTGGGGCGGCGCCGACCCCCGGCTCGCCGAGGTGGCGGCCCGGCACGGCGTGGGCCTGGTCTGCACCCACACGGGCGGCGCCGCGCCGCGCACCCGCCCGCACCGGGTGACGTACGAGGACGTCATGGCCGACATCCTGCGGGACACGCTGGCGCTGGCGGAGCGCGCCGTGCGGCTCGGCGTCCGCCGGGACGCGGTGATCATCGACCCGGGTCACGACTTCGGGAAGGCCACGCGGCACTCGCTGGAGGCGACGAGGCGCCTGGACGAGATGACGGCGACGGGCTGGCCGGTGCTGGTGTCGCTGTCGAACAAGGACTTCGTCGGCGAGACGCTGGACCGCCCGGTCAAGGAGCGGCTGCTCGGCACGCTCGCCGCCACGGCCGTCTCGGCGTGGCTCGGGGCGCGGGTCTACCGCGTGCACGAGGTGGCGGAGACCCGCGACGTCCTCGACATGGTCGCCTCCATCGCCGGCCGCAGGCCGCCGGCGGTGGCCCGCCGGGGCCTGGCGTAGCCGGCGACGGGCGACCCCACGGCGCCAGGCGACGACGGGCAGCGACGGGCGGCGACACGGCCCCGGGCTCGTCCGCCGGGCCCCGGCGGATGCGGTGGCGGGAGGCTCAGGGCTTGGTGACCAGGGCGATGGCCTCGTCGATGTCGTCGGTGAGCTGGAACAGGCCCTCGTCCGGCGCGGAGGCCTTGCCCTGGGCGATGACGGTCTCCCGCACCCAGTCGACGAGGCCCTGCCAGTACGCCGTGCCGACGAGCACGATCGGGAAGCGGGTCACCTTCCTGGTCTGGACGAGGGTCATCGCCTCGAAGAGCTCGTCGAGGGTGCCGAGGCCGCCGGGGAGCACGAGGAACCCCTGCGCGTACTTGACGAACATCGTCTTGCGCACGAAGAAGTACCGGAAGTTGACGCCGATGTCGACGTACTCGTTGAGCCCCTGTTCGAAGGGCAGCTCTATGCCCAGGCCGACCGAGACGCCCCCGGCCTCGCTGGCGCCGCGGTTGGCCGCCTCCATCGCGCCGGGACCGCCGCCCGTGATCACGGCGAAGCCGGCCTCGGCCAGCCCCGCGCCGATGCGCACCCCGAGCTCGTACTCCGGGGAGCCGGGGGGCGTGCGGGCCGAGCCGAAGACCGAGATGGCGGGGCCCAGCTCCGCGAGGGCTCCGAAGCCCTCGACGAACTCCGACTGGATGCGCAGCACCCGCCACGGGTCGTGGTGCACCCAGTCCGTGGGCCCCCTGGTGTCGAGCAGCCGCTGGTCGGCCGTCCCGGTCATCACCTGGCCACGGCGCCGCACCACCGGGCCGAGGCGCTGCTCCCTGCGGCCGTCGGCCGACGGCCAGGCCGCGTCACCGCCCTGGCTCCGCTCGGGCTCTGCGTCGCGCGTCCGCTCGGGGGGACTGTCGTGCATGGTGTGCTCTCCTCGACTGATGGCTCGACCGGAGGTCTCCTCGGCTGAGGGCTGACCGAGGCCCCGGCTCCATGCCTTCCGAACGTCCCGGTGGCCCCGGACGTCCCCGGGTGCCAGCCTTCCGGGCCGAAGGCGCCGGGAAGCCGGGGGCCGGGAGGCCGGGGGCCGGGAGGCCGGGATGTCCGGGGCCCGGAGCTCTCCGGGCCAGAGGGCCTCGTGATCGAAGGCTACGCGCTCAGCCAGGCGCGCAGCCGCTCCTCACAGCGGGTGATCAACGCCGTCTCGACCCGCTCGTCCCGCCGGTGCGCGAGGTTCGGGTCGCCGGGGCCGTAGTTGACGGCGGGGACGCCGAGGGCGCTGAAGCGGGAGACGTCGGTCCAGCCGTACTTGGGCCGCGGCTGGCCGCCGACCGCCTCGACGAAGGCGCGGGCCGCCGGGTGGCTCAGGCCGGGAAGGGCGCCCGGGGCGTGGTCCTCGACGACGAACTCGGCGACGCCGCAGTCCGCGAAGACCTCCCGGACGTGGGCGACCGCCTCCTCGGGGCCGCGGTCCGGCGCGTAGCGGTAGTTGACCGCGACGGTGCAGGCGTCCGGGATGACGTTCCCCGCCACGCCGGCCTCGACCCGCACGGCGTTCAGGCCCTCGCGGTACTCCAGGCCGTCGATGACCGGGCGGCGCGGCTCGTACGCGGCGAGCCGGGCGAGCACGGGCGCGGCGGCGTGGATGGCGTTGGAGCCCATCCACGAGCGGGCCGAGTGGGCCCGCTGGCCCGCGAGCCGCAGCAGCATCCGCAGCGTGCCCTGGCAGCCGCCCTCGACCTGCCCGCTCGACGGTTCGAGGAGCACGGCGAAGTCGGCCGCGAGCCACTCGGGGTGCTCGGCGGCGAGGTGCCGCAGCCCGTTGCGCTCGGCCTCGACCTCCTCGTTGTCGTAGAAGACGAACGTCAGGTCGCGGACCGGTTCGGGCACGGTGGCGGCCACGCGCAGCTGCACGGCGACGCCCGACTTCATGTCGCAGGTGCCGCACCCCCACAGCACGCCGTCCTCGTCCAGGCGGGAGGGGAGGTTGTCCGCGACCGGCACCGTGTCGATGTGCCCGGCGAGCACCACCCGCTCGGCGCGGCCGAGCTCGGTGCGGGCCACGACGTTGTTCCCGTGGCGGTCCACGCGCAGCCACGGCAGCTCGCGCAGGGCGGCCTCCACGGCGTCCGCGAGCCGCGCCTCCGTGCCGCTGACCGAGGGGACGTCCACCAGCCGCGCGGTGAGCGCGGCGGCGTCGAGCGCCAGGTCGAGGCGGACGGGAGCGTCGGACGGGGCGGGGGTGGCGGGGGCGACTGGCTGCATGACGTCACGGTACCGGCAGGTGGCCAACGGCCGGGTGACCAGCGCGGAGACAGCCGCTACGGTGTGCGGATGTCCGAACGTCCATCCACCCGCCGCCGTCGCCGTTGGCCCCTCGGCGCGTCCGCGGCGCTGCTGGTGGCCGCCTCCGCGGCCTACGCGGTGAGCCGGCTCGACCTGTCGGAGCCGGCGGAGCCGCACTGCGCGGTCAGCCTGCCCGACGGCGAGACCGGCATGACGCTTGAGCTGGAACAGGCCGCGAACGCCGCGACCATCGGCGCCGTCGGCTCCACGCGCGGCCTGTCGGAGCGCGCCGTGACGATAGCGATCGCCACCGCCATCCAGGAGTCGCGGCTGCGCAACATCGACTACGGGGACCGGGACTCGCTCGGCCTGTTCCAGCAGCGCCCGTCGCAGGGGTGGGGGACGCCCGAGGAGATCCTGGACCCGGTGTACGCGGCCGAACAGTTCTACGACCATCTCGTCGAGGTGCCCGACTACGAGACGCTGCCCCTGACCGAGGCCGCGCAGGCGGTGCAGCGCAGCGGCTTCCCCGACGCGTACGCCCAGCACGAGGAGGAGGCGGCGCTGCTGGCCGCGGCGTTGACCGGCCGGCGCGCGGCGGCGCTGAACTGCGTCGTCGGCGACGAGCCGGTGCCGGGGCGGCCGGAGGAGACGGCGGAACGCGTCGACCGCCAGTTCGGCGGGCAGGTGCCGGTGACCGTCGAGGAGGGCCCCGAGGGCGGGCTGCTGCTGACCCCCGAGGCGTCCCCCGACGCGTCCGGCGAGGCCGCGGCGAGCGCGGACGGTCCCGACCGTGGGTGGGAGCTGGCGCACTGGGCGGTGGCGCACGCCGCCGAGCTGGGCATCCGGCGGATCGACTACGGGGAGCGGATCTGGGAGGCCGACCGGTCCTCGGACGGCTGGCGGGAGCCGACCGAGGAGGAGCTCACCGCCGGCGGGGCCGTGGGCGGTCTGCGGCTCGGGATGTTCCCGGCCGGCTAGACGTCGTGTGGGCCCCGCGCGCACCGTGCCGTTTCGGGTGATGTGCCGACGGAAGGGACATGGCGGCACATTGCCAATCCTTTACCAACGAAGGCCGCAACTTCACCAGCCCTTGAGCAGATAGGCACGGCGCACCCACCCACACTTCGCACGTCATCCCGAAGGAGCAACATGTCCAACCCTCTCAAGCGCCGCATGGCCCAGGCCGCGCTCGTGCTCGCCGCGGGCGCCGCTCCCGTCGTGGCCACGGGCGCCGACGCCCACGCCAGCGGACTGCCGGCGGATCTGAACGGGCTGACCGGGGCGCTGACCGTGTTGGACAGCGACGCCGTGAACGAGGCCGTGAACGAGACGGTGAAGACCGGGAACCAGCTGGTCAGGCAGGCGGGCGGCGAGGCCGTCCAGGCGACCATGCCGGCGGTGACGCCCGTCGTCGAGCAGGCCTCGCGCGACGTCGGCCAGACCGGCGGCCAGTTCGTCGGCCAGGTGACCAGGACGCTCGTCGAGGAGGCGACCAGCCCGCGGAGCCTCCTTCAGTCGCTGCCCTCGATCAGCGACCAGCTGAACGGGCAGGCGCTGTTCTGACGCGCCGCGCTCGGCGGAGTCGGTGACCAGGGATCGAGACCTGACGCGCGGGGGGCGGGACCCCACGTTCCCGCCCTCCGCGCGTTCGTCCCGACGCACGCGTCCCTGACGCGCTTTGGACGCCTCGCAGCCCGACCCCTCGAACGCGTCCGGCCGTCAGCCGAGCCGGCGCACGGCCTCCGCGACGCGCTCGTCCGTCGCGGTGAAGGCCACCCGGACGAAGCGCTCCCCCGCGGCGCCGTAGAAGTCCCCGGGCGCCACGAGCACGCCCCGCTTGCTGAGGTCGGACACCGTGTCCCAGCACGGCTCGTCCCGCGTCGCCCACAGGTACAGCGACGCCTCGCTGTGCACCACGCGGAAGCCGCGCCGCTCCAGCGCCGCCCGCAGCGCCTGACGCCTGGCCGCGTACCGCTCGCGCTGGACCGCCACGTGCGTGTCGTCGCCCAACGCCGCCACCATCGCCGCCTGCACCGGGGCGGGGACCATCATCCCGCCGTGCTTGCGGATCTCCCGCAGCTCGCCCAGCACCGTGGCGTCGCCGACGAGGAACGCCGGACGGTAGCCCGCGAGGTTCGACCGCTTGGACAGCGAGTGCACGGCGACGAGCCCCGAGACTCCCGGTCCCCCCGGCCCCCGCGACCCCTCCGTGCCGCCGTCGGCCGCGCCGCACACCTCCGGGTGGAGCACCGACCGCGGGTCGGCCTCCCACCCCAGCTCCAGATAGCACTCGTCGCTGACGACGAGCACCCCGTGCTCGCGGCCGAACGCCACCGCCTCGCGCAGCTGCGTCGGCGTCAGCACCTGCCCCGTCGGGTTGGCCGGGGAGTTGAGCCACAGCAGGCGCAGCCCCTCGGGATCCGGCAGCTCGCCGGCCCGGTACGGCACCGGCTCGGCGCCGGTCAGCCGCGCCCCCACCTCGTAGGTGGGGTACGCGAGCTCGGGGAAGGCGACCCGGTCACCCGGGCCGAGGCCCAGCTGGGTGGGCAGCCAGGCGACCAGTTCCTTGGAGCCGATGACCGGCAGCACGTTCTCGTGCGCGAGGCCGACGCCACGCGCGCCCAGACGCCGCTCGCACCAGCCGAGGATCGCGTCCCGCAGCGCCGGCGTGCCCCAGACCGTGGGATAGCCGGGGCTGTTGGCGGCGTCGCTCAGGGCCCGCTGGACCGGCTCGGGCACCGGGTCGACGGGGGTGCCGACCGACAGGTCGACGATGCCGTCGGGATGCGCGGCCGCGGTGGCCTTGTACGGCTCCAGGCGGTCCCAGGGGAAGGCGGGGACGCGGGATGCGAGAGAGGGCACGGTGCTCAGGGGCCTTGCTCGGGTGGGGACGACGTCATGGGGAGAGCGGAGCGGAGCGGTGCGGGGAACGCGGGCGCGGGGCCTACTCGTCGTGCTCCTGCGGCGGGAGCGCCGCGATGAACGGGTGGTCCCGCTCGATCAGGCCCAGCTTGCTGGCGCCGCCGGGCGAGCCCAGCTCGTCGAAGAACTCGACGTTCGCCTTGTAGTAGTCCTTCCACTCCTCTGGGGTGTCGTCCTCGTAGAAGATCGCCTCCACCGGGCAGACCGGCTCGCAGGCGCCGCAGTCGACACACTCGTCGGGGTGGATGTACAGGGAGCGCTTCCCCTCGTAGATGCAGTCGACGGGGCACTCCTCGATGCAGGCCTTGTCCTTCAGGTCAACACAAGGCTGCGCGATGACGTAGGTCACGCCGTCAGTCCTCCTCGTTCAGCGCGGGGAGCGCATGGTCGTCGATGCTGAGCCCTAGTATCGCCGCTGAGGGTCGAAGGACGCTAACGAGGGGGTAAAACCCGGTGGATTTCGTGGCCGGCGGACGGCTTGAGGTCCGCATCACCCCTTCCGACGTGGGCCGACGCGTGTCCGTCCGCACGGTGGCGGCGCCGGGCGACTGGCCCGCCCGCTTCACCGACACGCTCGGTGTGCTCAGCTCCTGGGAGAACGGCGTGCTGCGCGTCACACGCCGGGACGGGCGGGTCGCGCGGCTGGCGGAGTCCGACCTGGTCGCCGCCAAGGTGGTGCCACCGACCCCGGCGCGCGCCCGCGGCGTGCCGGCGGCGGACGTCAGGGAGCTGACGTGGGTCGCCGCCCGGGGCTGGCCCGCGCCGGAACGGGAGCGGATCGGCGGCTGGAGCGCGGGCGCGGGCGGCGGATGGACGCGGCGGGCGAACTCCGCGTACCGCACCGGGGCTCACGCCGCGCCGGAGCGCCCCGAGGCGGACCCGTCCGAGCTGGACCGGGTGGTGGCCTGGTACGCCGCGCGCGGCCTGCCCGCCCGGCTCCACGTGGTCACGCCCGCGGCGGGCGCGGAGCGCGCCCCGGACCCCGACGCGGAGGCGGCCGCGTCACTCGACGCCGCGCTGGCCGCGGCCGGCTGGCGGGCCGTGGCGGAGACGGCCTGCCTGGTCGCCCCGTTGGCACCGCTGGCCGACCTGGCCCCGGACGACGTGCCCTCGAACGGCCGGCCGCCGCGGGAGCGGATCGAGGTGGGGCGCGAGCTGACCGAGGCGTGGCTGCGCGGCTACCCGCGGGCCGAGCAGGATCCGGGAACGGCCCGGCGCGTGCTGACCGGCGGCCCCTCCGTGTGGTTCGCCACCGCCGCCGCGCAGCCCGCCGCCGCGGACGACGGCGCGGGCGACGGCGAGGAGACGGCGGCCGTGGGCCGTTGCGTCGTGGACGGCCGGTGGGCCGGCTTCGCGGCGATCCAGGTGGCACCCGCGCACCGACGGCGCGGTCTGGCGACGGCCGTGATGGCGGCGCTGGCACAGGCCGCGCTCGCCGAGGGCGCGAGCGCGGCGTACCTCCAGGTCGAGACCGACAACGAGCCCGCCCTGACCCTCTACCGCCGCCTCGGCTTCACCGAGCACCACCGCTACCACTACCGCGAGCTGCCGTAGGTCCGCCCGGCCGGCAAGAGCCGACCGGGCGGGTGGACGGGCGGGCGGACGGACCGGCCGCGCTACTGGCTGACGGCGTTCGTGACCACGGCCTCGCGCCGGTCGACGCCCTCGTTGGCGACGGCGGGCTCGCGCAGCGCGTTGATCATCGCCGCCGCGATGTGCTCGGGCGTCACGGGGACGAGCCCGCTGGCGGAGTCGATCATCACGTTGTCGAAGGTGCTGCCGTACGCCTCGGCCAGCCCCTCCAGGTCCATCACCGGCTGGAGGGTGCCGTTGTCGCTCGGCTCCATCGACAGCAGCCGGCTCAGCGTGCCGTCGTCGGCGAACGCCAGCTCCGCGTCTCCGGCAACCACCCACAGCCAGCCGGACATGGCCGGCTCGGCGAACTCGTCCATGGCGCGTTCCACCTCGGCCGCGTCGACGGCGGGCTGCTGCTCCGTCATCGGCAGTTCGAGGGCCGTCTCGCGGCCGGTCGCCGCCCGCTCCCGGAACTCGGCCTCGACGGCCTCGACCGCCGCGGCCACGTCGAGCGCGCGGCCCGGCTCGCCCGGATGCCCGATCGCCTCGCCGTTCTCGAAGGTGACGTCGCCCTCGATCGGCGCCCCGTCACCGCTGTGCTCCGCGGAGATGTCCTCCAGGGCGACGGTCAGCTTCTCCCGGTCGATGGCGAAGACGGCCTCCTCGGCCCGCTCGGCGCCGAAGAGGGAGCCGATGACGGTGACGGGGCTGTAGTCCTGGCCGGAGACGCTGCGGACCGTCGCCTCCGTGTCCACGGCCAGGCCGGCGACGCTGGGCAGCAGCTTGACCTCCTGGCCGCCGACGACGACCGTCAACGGGTCGTTGTTGGCGTGGTCGAGCGCGGACTCCAGCCGGTTGGTGGCCTCCTGCGAGGTGGTGCCGCCGAGGTCGACGCCGAGGACGGTGGTGCCGCGCGGCACGTCGTCGGAGTTGAGCAACAGACCGGCGCCGTAGGCGACGACGCCGACGCCGGCGAGGCCGAGGAGCGCCAGCCGCAGCCTGCCCCGCTTCCTGCGCCGCGCGGCGGCCGCCGCGGCCGAGGGCCCGGCGGACGCGGGCGCCGCGGCCGGCTCCTCGTCCTTTCCGTCCCGGCGCTCCCGGCCCTCCCGGCCGTCGCGCTCGGCGGCGTCGGGTCCGTCGATGCTGGCCAGGCCGGGGAGCCCGCCGGCGGGCGTCGGAGGGCCGCCCGGGGTGGGGCGGGCGTCGGGGCCGAAGGTCGGCAGGGAGCCGGTGGCCGTCAGACCGGAGTCGACCCGGCCGGGCGGCGGCGCCGGAGGAAACGGTCCGCCGAGGTCCATCGTGGTGGCGGCCAGGTCCTCGCCGGGCGGCGGCATGGGCGTCGAGCCGGTGCCGGGGCCCGTGGTCGGCCCGGCCGGACCACGACCGCCCATACCGGGACCGAGCGGCCCGACGCCGTGCGGCGGCGTCGGCGTGGGGCCCGAGGCCGACGCGGCGGCGCGGGGCGCGGGCGTCGTGGGCGGCGCCGAGGAGCGCTGGGGCGTGGGCGCGGGCAGCGGCCCGCCGTCGGGCCGTGGCGCGGGGGGCATGGCCGGCACCGAGGCGGTGCCGTCCGGCGGGGTGTCGGTGGCCGGGAACCAGGTGGGGGCGGAACGGCCGAGGCCGGGGATGCCACCGGCCGGGGTCTCGCTCGGCGGGCCGGGCGGCGGCGGGGTCGACGCGTGCCGGGACGGCGGCCCGTCCTGCGGCCGGGGCGGGCGGCCCTCTCCGGCCCCCGCGGCGGCCCCCGCGCCGACCGTGCCGGGCATCGGGACGCCGCCGGGCCGGGGGGGCTTGCGGGGCTCGAACCAGGAGCTCGTCTTCTTGCCCTTGTCCTCGCCCGCGCCGGCGCCCGCGGCCGTTCCCGCGTCGGCGCTCGCCGCCGCCTCGGGTGGCGGTGCCGCCGCCGGCAGGCCCTGCGCGGTGGTCTCGTTGACGGTCTCCCGCACCACGATGGGCGGAATGGGCCGGGATCCTGGGATGTTGATCCGGGCGCGCGTCGTCAGCGTGGTCTCTGTCTGCTGTTCCGGCTTCGGGGCGCCGGCGTGGCCCACGTTCTCCCCCTCGCCGGGCATGGGGGACGGACTGTCTGGTTCACGACTCAAGGCAGGATCTCCCGGTTGGCTACACCAGCCGGCCCACAACGGCGGGCTCGGGTGGCGAGCCCCACCATACTGGGGCCGGAGGGTTGCGACGCCGCCGCCACAGGATCCGTTGCACGAAGGCGCGCCGGTGGGACGGGGTGGCGGGCCGGGTGGGCGTTTCTCAGCGACGCGTGGGGGTGTCGGGAATCACGAAGAGGGGGCGACGGCTGGGGGCCAGGGTGGCGCAGAGCGTGGCGATGAGCATGCCACCGAAGAGAAAGAGGTAGCTCCCCACGCCCGAGGCGAAGATGAAGTCGCCCTGGGGGCGGGAGGCCGTCAGCAGCATCACGGCCAACGCCCAGCCTCCGGCCGGGGCGGCGGCACCCGCCCGGCTGCCGGTCAGCAGCGCGCCGCCCCAGAAGAGGCCGGCCGCGCCGCCCAACGCCAGCAGCAGGCCGAGCGGGAACCAGCCCGCCTGGACCAACGAGCCGGCGAGGCCGGCCGCCAACCCCAGCACCACCAGGCCCACGTAGGCCAGGGCCCGCCCGAGGCTCACCTGCCCCGTCACCGGGCACCCGCCAGGTCGAGGCCGTCGAAGACGGAACGGGCACCCGGCGGCAGCGGGTCACCGGCCGCGAGTTCGTAGTACTCCGTGCTCCACAGCGGCTGGGCGCGGTCGTTGGTCAGGGAGAAGGTGCCGCGGTCGGCCTCCACCTCCAGCTGGGTGGCGTGGGCGGCCATGGCCCGCGTCTTGGCCGCGAGCTGGGCCCGGGTGCCCTCGACGGCGAGCGCGACGCGCTCGTCGGGCACCAGACCGGGGAGGTCCTCGAGGTCGACGACGCCGCCGAAGCGCCCGGGGCCCTCGGCCCACAGCCTGCCGACGGCGCGCTCCGCGACGGAGCGGGGCAGGCGGTTCCACAGGACGCGGGCGACGGGGGCGCCGTCGGCCGCGGCGAGTTCGGCCGCGCGCGTGGCGACCCGGTGGGCCTGGACGTGGTCGGGGTGGCCGTACCCGCCGTGGGGGTCGTAGGTGACCAGCACGTGCGGGCGGACCTCGCGGATCACGCCGGCCAGGACGGCGGCGGCCTCGGCCACGTCGGCCTGCCAGAAGGCGTGCGGCCGGTCGTTGGACGGCAGGCCCATCATGCCGGAGTCGCGCCAGCGTCCTGGGCCGCCCAGCAGCCGGTGGTCGGTGACGCCGAGGGCCCGCATCGCCGCCGCCAGTTCCTCCGCCCGGTGCGGGCCGAGGGCGTCGTCCCGGTCGGCCGCGAGGTGGGCCAGGCCGGGGACCATGATCTCGCCCTCCTCGCCCAGCGTGCAGGTGACGAGGGTGACGTGCGCCCCCGCCTCCACGCACGCGGCCATGGTGACGCCGTTGTTGATCGACTCGTCGTCGGGGTGGGCGTGCACCAGCAGCAGCCGCCCCCCTGCCTGGCCAGAACCACCGCTCCTCATGGTGGTGAGCCTAACCGCCCGGCGCGGTCGTGGGCGCGACCGGCCCGCCCCCCGGCCGGGCCGGTCGGGCGGGGGTCAGGAGGCGGCGTCGCTGATGTTGTTGATCACTTCGGCCATGGTGTCGCCGAAGTCGTTGATGCTGGGCGCCATGCTGGAACTCGCGAGGTAGAAGCCGAGGAGGACGCAGAGCGCGGCGTGCAGGGCCTTCAGACCCTGCTTCCTTATCAACAGGACGACAACGACGCCAAGCAGCAGCACCGCGGATACGGAGAGCACGTGGGTCACCTCCATGACGTCTGGCTTCGCATGCCTCTTACCACCCCGCGCGACGGATCCTAACGGTCCGTGTGACGGCATGGTGGATGCATGGGTGCAGATGAGGGGCGCACGCCCCCGTCGCGTCGGGAGGTGCGCCACTCAACCGGCTTGTGGTCAGCCAGCCTTCATGATGATGTCCTCGCCTCGGGCGAGGGTGGTGCCCTCCTCGGGGAAGTGACAGGCGGTCAGGTGCCCCTCCGCGTTGCCCGAGAGACGGACCAGCGGCGGCTCCTCCGCCGCGCACTTGTCCTGCGCCTTCCAGCAGCGGGTGCGGAAGCGGCAGCCCGAGGGCGGGTTGGTGGGCGAGGGCACGTCGCCGGTGAGGCGGATCCGCTCGCGGCGCCCGGCCGCGGCCTCCTCGTCGGCGGTCTCCTCGTCGGTGACCTCCTCCAGCCGCTCGTCGATGACCTCGTCGAGGACGCCCTCGGGCACGGCGGAGAGCAGGGCGTGGGTGTAGGGGTGGCGCGGACGCTCGTAGATGGCCTGGCGGTCGCCGACCTCGACGATCTTGCCCAGGTACATGACGGCGACGCGCTCGGAGAAGTGGCGCACCACGGCGAGGTCGTGGGCGATGAAGAGGAAGGCGATGCCGAGCTCCCGCTGGACGCGGCGGAGCAGGTTCACCACCTGGGCCTGGATCGACACGTCGAGGGCCGAGACCGGCTCGTCGGCGATGATCAGCTTGGGCTCCAGCGCCAGGGCCCGCGCCACCCCGATCCGCTGCCGCTGGCCGCCGGAGAACTCGTGCGGGAAGCGGTTGTAGTGCTCGGGGTTGAGGCCGACGGTCTGAAGCAGCTCGCGGACGCGGGCCTCGCGCCCGCCGGGCGGGTTGATGCCGTTGACCTCCATCGGCCCGCCGATGATCGTGCCGACCGTCTGGCGCGGGTTGAGGGAGGAGTACGGGTCCTGGAAGATCATCTGGATCTCGGAGCGGATGGGGGCCAGCTGCCGCCGGTTGGCGCGGGTGATGTCCCGGTCGCGGTAGCGGATCGTGCCGGCGGAGGGCTCCAGCAGCCGGGCGAGCAGCCGTCCCGTGGTGGACTTGCCGCAGCCCGACTCGCCGACCAGGCCCAGGCTCTCGCCGGCGTGGATGGTGAAGTCGAGGCCGTCGACGGCCTTGACCGCGCCCACGGTCCTGCGGATCGGGAAGCCGCCCTTGACGGGGAAGTGCTTGACCAGTCCCTCGACGGTCATCAGGGGCTCCCGGGTCGCGCCGCCCTGGTCGGCGCCGCCCTGGCCGGTGCTTCCCTGGTCCTTCTTCGTGCTGACGGTGGTCATCGCTATCCAACCTTGAGACGTTCGCTAGCCGAGGCGGGGCAGGACGCGTTCGATGAAGAACGTCCGCTTCTGCTCGGGGGTGAGGTGGCAGGCGGCGCCGCGCCCCGCGGGCAGCTCGGGACGGTCGCTCGCGCAGCTGGCCGATCCCGTCACCTCGGAGGGGTAGGAGCAGCGCGGCTCGAACGGGCAGCCGGGCGGCGGGGAGAGCAGGCTCGGCGGGGTGCCGACGATCGGCACCAGCTCCTTGCTGACGTCTCCCGCGAGCCGGGGCATGGAGCTCAGCAGACCCCAGGTGTACGGGTGCTGGGGCGCGCGCAGCACCTCGCGGACGCTGCCGCGCTCCACGGCGCGACCCGCGTACATCACGAGGATGTCGTCGGAGACCTGGGAGACGACGCCGAGGTCGTGGGTGATGAGGATGATCGCGGAGCCGAACTCCTGCTGGAGCTCGGCCAGCAGGTCCAGGATCTGGGCCTGCACGGTGACGTCGAGCGCGGTCGTCGGCTCGTCGGCGATGAGCAGGTCGGGGTTGCAGACCAGCGCCATGGCGATCACGGCGCGCTGCCGCATACCGCCGGAGAACTGGTGCGGGTAGTCGTCGACCCGCTGCTTGGGGTTCGGGATGCCGACCTTCGACAGCATCTCGATCGCGCGTTCGCGCGCCTCCCGCTTGCCGGCGCCGCGGTGCTTGCGGAACGGCTCGGCGATCTGGCGGCCGATCGTGTAGTACGGCGAGAGCGCGGTGAGCGGGTCCTGGAAGATCGTGGCCACGGTGTTGCCGCGCAGCCGCTGGAGCTGACGCTCGCCCGCGCCGACCAGCTGCTGGCCGTCGAGGAGGATCTCGCCGGTGATCGTGGTGCTGTCGGGGTTGTGCAGGCCCAGGATGGTCTGGGTGGACACCGACTTGCCGGAGCCCGACTCGCCGACGATGCCGAGGGTCCTGCCGCGCCAGGCGTCGAAGGACAGGCCGTCGACGGCCTTCACGACGCCGTCCTCGGTGCGGAACTGCACCCGCAGGTCGCGCACGGACAGGAAGGGTGTGTCGTCGGCGGCGCCGGTGCCGTCGCCGCCCGAGGCGTCCGCCGGCTTCGGGGTGTCGGTCTTGGTGAGGGTCACGTCGTCCACTCCCCGTCCTTCAGGCCAGGCGTACGCGCGGGTCGATGAGCGCGTAGCAGGCGTCGATGATGATGTTGAAGATGACGATCATGAAGGCGGAGAAGAGCATCACGCCCATGAGCATCGGCAGGTCGGACTCCATCACCGACTCCACCGCGAGCCTGCCCAGACCGTGCAGGGTGAAGGTGTACTCCGTGATCATCGCGCCGCCGAGGAGCGAGCCCATGTCGACGCCGAGGATGGTGACGACGGGGATCAGCGAGCCTCGCCAGGCGTAGCGGAAGAAGACCGTGCGGCGTGACATGCCCTTGGCTCTCGCCATGCGGACGTGGTCCTCCTGGAGCTGCTCGATGAGCGTGGCACGCGACATACGGGTGTAGTTGGCGGTGAAGATCGTCGCCAACACCAGCCAGGGTAGGAGCATGCCGGCGAACCAGGACCCGGGATCCTCGCTGATGGGCACGTACTCCGGTTGGCTGAGTAGTCCCGTGCTGTGGACCAGGACGAACAGGGCCAGCGGGCCGAGGAAGTAGATCTGGATCGAGCTGAGCACCAGCGAGGCGGAGCTCATCGACTTGTCGAGCAGGGTGCCGCGGCGCCAGGCGGCCAGCATGCCGAAGCCGAGGCCGAGGACGAGGAACACCACGGCGCCGCCGACGGCCAGGGAGATGGTGACCGGCATCCGGTCGAGGATGGTCTCCCAGACGGGCGCGTTGTTGCGGAAGGAGAAGCCGAGGCAGGGCGCGGGGCACTCTCCGGCGGGGAACGACCGGCCCATGAAGAGCCCCACCATGTAGTCCCAGTACTGCTGGGGGATGGGGGAGTCGATGCCGAGGTTGCGCTCGACGACCGCCAACTCCGCGGCGGTGCAGTTGCCCTTTCCGCAGGCGAGGATCGCCGGGTTGCGCGGCACCGCCCAGAAGAGGAAGAAGGTGGTCGCGCTGATGAGCAGCAGGATGACGATGGCGCCAAGCGTTCGCCTGACCAGGAATCGGAGCATCGGTCGCAGCCTCTGGGAAACCGGGTGGGTGGGCCGGAGCGGTCGGATCCGGCGCGGGTCGGGAGGTGCCCCGCCCCCCGCGTGTCAGGCGGGGGGCGGGGCACCCTGCGGGCGGTGCGTTACGCGTCGGTGACGAAGACCTTGGTCGGGTCGATGCTGCTGAGGTCGTCGTTGAAGACCGCGCCCCCGACCTTCGAGCCGTGGAGCAGGATCATGCGGTAGTAGAAGGCCGGCACCACCGGGAGGATCTCCTCCAGGATGTGCTTGTTGAGGTTGAACCACTCCGTGGCCTGCTCCTCCGGGTCCGCGATGGCCGAGATGCGGTCGATCTCGGAGTCCACGTGGTCGTCGCGGAGGTGGGCGTAGGTGGCGGCGCCGTCCTCGATCTGCCGGCTGTCGAAGAGCGGCGGGATGATGGTCGAGGAGGACAGCCAGTCGTGGCCCCAGGAGGAGCGGTAGATGTCCAGGCCGTTCTCGACCACGCCGATCTCGTCGTAGTAGGTCTCCGAGGGGCCCTGGGTGCGGTTCACGCGGAAGCCGACGTCCTCCAGGGCGGCCTCGATGGCCGGGCCGTACTGCTGGTCCTCCGTACCGTTGTGGTGGTAGAAGTTCAGCTCGTAGCCGACGGCGTCGGCCTCCTCCAGCAGCTGACGGGCCTTCTCGCGGTCGCCCTCGGGCTTGGCGAGCTTGCCGTAGGGGTCGTAGCCCTCCTGGTAGCCGGGGAGCAGCGGGCTGATCATGCCGCCGGCGAACTCGCCGCCGAGCGCGCCGCCGTAGGCGTTGCGGATGCCGGTCAGCGGCAGGGCGTGGCAGATGGCCTCGCGGATCCGCTTGTCGGTGACGCGGTCCTGGTTGATGGCCAGCAGCCAGACGTAGGACTGGTAGCCGTCGAGCAGGCGGTCCTGGTACTGCGGGTCCTCGATGACGCCGGGGCCGTTGTTCCCGTCGAGGCCGTCGCTGAAGTTGACGGCGTACTGGTCGTCGCCGCGGTCGGCCATCAGGCGGGCGGTGGAGTCCTCGGGCGAGTGGCCGTAGGACATCTCCCAGCGGTCGGGGTAGGCGTTGCGCAGCGGGTCGGTGTCGGCCTGCCAGTGCTCGTTGCGCACCAGGACCATGGACTTGCCCGGCTCGTGCGCGTCGATGCGGTACGGCCCGGAGCACAGCGGGGTCTGGTCGTACTTCTCCTGGCCCGTGTCCGGGTTCGTGTCGTGGGCCTGGGAGACCACGGCGTAGCCGGCCATGGCCAGGCAGTACGGCAGGTCGAGCTGGGGCTGCTCGAAGTGGAAGATGATGGTCTTCTCGTCCGGGGTCTCCAGGACGGAGTCCGGCAGGTGGTCGCCGTTGTAGGGGCCGCCGGGCAGCAGGTCGCGGTAGTTCGCGGCGTCACCGGCGAGCCAGCCCTGGAGGTACTTCGGGCCCTGGGCGACGAAGTCGGCGAACATGCGCTCGACCGTGTGCCGGACGTCGGCCGAGGTGATGGGGCTGCCGTCCTCCCACAGGATGTTGTCCTTCAGGGTGAACGTCCAGGTCCTGCCGTCCTCGGAGGTCCGCCCCGAGTCGGTGGCCAGGTCGCCGACGACCGTGTAGTTGCCCTGGTTGTCCAGCTGAACGCCGGTCAGGCCACGGTGGTACAGCTTGGCGTGCATCATCTCGTGGGAGACGTAGATCTGGGCAGGGTCGAGGTGCTCGGGGGCGACCTGGTTCATCATGAAGATGGTGCCGCCGGGGCGGCCGCCCTCGACCGCCGGGGCGGGGCCGCGCGACTGCTCCTCGGTGCCGAAGAGGATGCCCTTGAGCTCCTCCGGCCCGTTGCCCTCGAGGTTCTCGCCGCCACCGCCGCCGCCACTGCTGCACGCGGCCACGGCGAGGCCGCCGCCCATGGCGAGGACCGCTCTTCTCGACAGGTAGGGGGGCAGCCTGAGGGTGCGCCCGCCGGCCCGTGCTCTCTCGCTCATCGGTCTGTGTGCTCCTGCCTGTTCGTGTCCGTCTGGTCGTAGGTGTCAGTGGTCACCGGGGTCACCGCGCCGTCTTCGGATCGAAGGCGTCCCGGAGGGAGTCCCCGAGGAGGTTGAAGGCGACGACGAAGACGACCATCGCGATCCCGGGGAAGAACATGTAGGTGACGTCCTCGCGGTAGACATCGGCGGCCGTCGCGAACATCCGGCCCCAGTCGGGCGTGGGTTCGCGGATTCCGACGCCGAGGAAGGACAGGCCCGCGATGGAGGTCACGAAGTTCGGCAGCATGTAGGTGGACTGCACGAGCATCGGCGAGACGACGTTGGGCAGCAGCTCCTTGCGGATGATGCGCCACGGCCCCGCGCCACTGACGCGGGCGGCCTCGACGAACTCGCGCTCACGCAGCGAGAGCGTCACGCCGCGCAGGATGCGGCCCAGGGTCATCCAACCGAGTATCGAGAGCACCAGGATGATGGCGACCACTTCGACCCATTTCGGGGTTTCCTCGCGTTGGTTGGCCACGAAGAAGGTGGTGACGATCGGGATGAACGCGACGAAGAACAGCTGCTGGGGAAAGGCCATCAGCAGGTCGGTGAACCGGCTGATGAAGTAGTCCCACTTGCCGCCGAGGTAGCCGGCGGCGACCCCGAGCACGATCGCGATGACGGTGGCGATCAGGGCCACGGCGACGGCGATCAGGAGCGAGTTGCGGATGCCGTAGAGCAGCAGGGTGAGGACGTCGCGGCCGGAGCGGGGCTCCACGCCGAACCAGAACTCCCCGTCGATGCCGCCGTTGGGCTTCACCGGGTACCCGTACTCGTTGAGCAGGCCCGGCTGGATGTCGCCGTAGCGGGTGTACGGGTCCTTGCCGTACAGGCTGGCTATGAGCGGCGCGAGCAGGCCGATCGCGAAGAACGCCAGGACGACGCAGGCCGCCACGACTCCGGTCCTGTCGCGCCGGAAGCGGCGCCACATCAGCTGCCCGGGGGAACGACCGGCCAGTTCGGTGACTGGCCCGGTCACGGCCGGTTCCGCTGTCTCGGCGGATCCGACGACCTTGGTTGGGCTGGACATCAGGCTTCGTGCCCCCCGACGGTGTCGACATGCTGCGCGTGTAGATCGTTGGTAGCTCGCGACTGTGGCAAGCCATCAGGATGCTCGTCAAGCCATGACGATGTGATGAGCCCATGAGAGATAATTGGAAGGCAAGATTATGCGGATTGAGTCTGAATCGTGATTGACTTCCCTCTCAGATTCCGGACATACGCGCATGAATGCTGGCCCACGGGGTGTTAACACGTCAGCAACACCGGCGTCGCCGCACCGATATGCGGACGCAGAAGACTCAGCCGCAACGGCCGTGCGGGTGCCGTAAGACCGGGGCGGTGCGGCCAGTGCGTCCGCACCGCCCCGGTGCGCGTCTCCCCGCGCCTCGCGCGCTGGGGTCTGTCCGGTGGATCGTGCCAGGTCAGGCCGCGTCGCCGAGGCGCCGTGCCGCCCAAAGCCCGTCCGAGGCCCTACGCCTCGCGTTCCGCCGCGTAGTGGCAGGCGGAGGGGTGGTTCACCGCTCCCGGTGCGTCGCGGAACCACGGCGGCACCTCCAACAGCGGTTCCACCTCCGCGCACTTCGGCCGCGCCTTGAAGCAGCGGGTGCGGAAGCGGCAGCCGGAGGGCGGCGCGGCCGGCGAGGGCACGTCGCCGGTCAACACGATCCGCTCCCCCGCCCCTTCGCGGTCCTGCGGCGGCACGGGCTCGGGAACGGCCGAGAGCAGCGCCTGGGTGTAGGGATGGGTGGGGTGTTCGTAGATCTCCCGTTCGGTGCCGACCTCGACGATCTTCCCCAGGTACATCACAGCGACCCGGTCCGAGATGTGCCGCACCACGGCCAGGTCGTGGGCGATGACGACGTAGGCGAGGCCGAGTTCCCGCTGGAGACGCGCCATCAGGTTGATCACCTGGGCCTGCACCGAGACGTCGAGGGCCGAGACCGGCTCGTCGGCCACCACGATCTCCGGGTGGAGGGCCAGGGCGCGGGCGATGCCGATGCGCTGCCGCTGGCCGCCGGAGAACTGGTGGGGGTAGCGGCGGACGTACTCGGGGTTCAGGCCGACGAGCTCCAGCAGCTCCCGCACGCGGCGCGGGCGTTCGGCCTTCGGCACCGTCTCGGCGTGGATGGCGAAGGGCTCGCCGACGATGTCGCCGACCGTCATCCGCGGGTTGAGCGAGGTGTAGGGGTCCTGGAAGACGAGCTGGACGTGGCGGCGCATCGCCTTCAGCGCCCGGCCCGTCATCGCGGTGACGTCCTGGCCCCGGTAGCGGATGTGGCCCGAGGTGGGCTTCTCCAGGCCGGTGACGAGCTTCGCCACGGTCGACTTCCCCGATCCCGACTCGCCGACGATGCCGAGGGTCTCGCCGGGCCGCAGCGTGAAGGAGATCCCGGAGACGGCCTGCACCTCCCCGATCCGGCGGCGGATCAGGACGCCCCGGGTCAGGGGGTAGTGCTTGACCAGGTCGTCCACCTCGAGGACGGGCTCGGCCCGCTCCGCGGGTTCCGCGGGCTCGGACCGGTTCGCGGGCTCGGCGGGCTCGGCGGGCTCGGCGGGCTCAGCCACGGATGGCCTCCTCCCAGAAGTGGCAGGCACTGCGGCGGCCCTCGGAGACCGGGTAGAGCGGCGGCCGGTCGACGCGGCAGACGTCACGGGCCAGCGGGCAGCGCGGATGGAAGGGGCAGCCGGGCGGGACGGCCAGCGGGCTGGGCGGCAGGCCCCTGATGGCGGGCAGCTCGCCGCGGCGGCCGGTCAGCCGCGGCACCGACTCCAGCAGTCCCCGGGTGTACGGGTGGGCGGGCGCGGCGTACAGTTCGCGGACCGGCGCGTGTTCGACGACGCGGCCCGCGTACATCACCGCGATGCGGTCGGCCACGTCGGCGACGACGCCGAGGTCGTGGGTGATGAGGATCAGGCCCATGCGGTGCTCGCGCCGCAGCTCCGCGAGGAGGTCCATCACCTGGGCCTGCACGGTGACGTCGAGTGCCGTGGTCGGCTCGTCGGCGATGACCAGCGCCGGGTTGAGGGCCACCGCCATGGCGATCATGATGCGCTGGCGCATGCCGCCGGAGAACTGGTGGGGGTAGTCGCCCACGCGCTGCTCGGCGGCGGGGATGTCGACCCGCTTCATGAGCTCGACGGCCCGGTCGCGGGCCTCGGCGCGGGAGGCGCCGCGGTGGACGCGGAACATCTCGGCGAGTTGGAAGCCCACGGACAGGACGGGGTTCAGGGCGGAGAGCGCGTCCTGGAAGATCATCGCCATGCGCGCGCCGCGGACGCGCCGCCGCTCCTCGGCGCTGACGGTCAGCAGGTCGGCGCCCTGGAAGTGGATCTCCCCGCCCGTGACCCGGGCGGGCGGGGTGTCGAGAATGCCCATCACGGCCTGGGCGGTGACGGACTTGCCCGAGCCCGACTCCCCCAGCACCGCCAGGGTCTCGCCGGCGTCCACGGCGAGGCTGACGCCGTTGACCACGGGCACCTCGCCGTCGCGGGTGTGGAACGCGACGGCGAGGTCCCGTACCTCCAGCAGCATCGGCGTTCTCCGTTCTCCCGGGCTTCCTGGTTCCTGGTTCCTGGGCTTCCTGGGCTTCCTGGGCTTCTCGGGGTGGGTCCTGGGTCCTGGCGCAGCCGCCGCCGGCTAGCGCAGCTTCGGGTCGAGGGCGTCGCGGACGGCGTCGCCGAGCATGATGAAGGCCAGCACCGTCAGGCTCAGCGCGGCGGCCGGGTAGAGCAGGATGTGGGGGGCGTTGCGGAACTGCATGCCGTCGGAGGCGGCGGAGATGTCCACCCCCCAGGAGACGGTCGGCGGCCGCAGGCCGACCCCGAGGTAGCTGAGGGTCGCCTCCAGCGCGATGAACGTGCCCAGCACGATGGTCGCCATCACGATCACGGGGGTGAGGGCGTTGGGCAGGATGTGCCGGAGCAGGAGGCGCGGGGTGCCGGCGCCGAGGGCGCGGGCGGCGAGGACGTAGTCGTTCTGCTTGGTGGTGACGACGGAGCCGCGGGCGACGCGGGCGACCGGCGGCCAGCCCAGGGCGGCGATCACGAGCACGACGGGCCAGACGCCCTCCAGCGTGATCATGCTGAGGAAGACGATGGCGCCCAGCACCATCGGGATGCCGAAGAAGACGTCGGTGAGGCGGGAGAGGACCGCGTCGAAGGCGCCGCCGACCCAGCCGGCGAGGCCGCCGAGCACGCCGCCGAGGAGGGCGACGCCGAGGGTGGCGAAGACGCCGACGGTGATGGAGGCGCGGGCGCCGTAGACGGTGCGGGTGAAGACGTCGCAGCCCTGGGTGTCGTAGCCGAACCAGTGCCCCGCGCTCGGGCCCTGGAGGGAGTGGGCGAGGTCGCAGCGGTGGGGGTTGCCGGAGGCGATGAGCCCGGGCCAGATCGCGATGACGATCAGGAAGCAGATCAGCAGGCCGGAGATCAGGAAGACGGGGTTGCGGCGCAGGTCGCGCCAGGCGTCGGAGGACAGGCCGCGGGGGGGCGCCGCCTCGGCGTCCTCGGTGGCCAGCTGCTGCTCGGCGGGTGGGGCGGCCAGGATCTCGGCGTCGGTCTCGGCGGCGGGTTCGACCGGCGGACGGCCGGTCGTGGCGCCCTGCGGCGCCTCGGGCGGCTGGCCTCCGCGGGGCCGTTCGTCGGGCTGTCCCGGCAGCTGTTCAGGCATAGCGGATCCTCGGGTCGAGCACGGCGTACAGGAGGTCCACGAGGAGGTTGGCGAGGAGGAAGATCACGACCAGGACGGTGACGAAGCCGACCACGGTGGGCGAGTTCTGGCGCAGGATGCCCTGGTAGAGCTGGTAGCCGACGCCCTGGATGTTGAAGATCCGCTCGGTGACGATGGCGCCGGCCATGAGGTTGCCGATGTCGGTGCCGAGGTAGGTGACCACGGGGATGAGCGAGGTGCGCAGCAGGTGGCGCACGGTGACGCGCCGTCGGGGCAGGCCCTTGGCGACGGCGGTGCGGACGTGGTCGGCGCGGGCGTTCTCCGCGACGGAGGCGCGGGTGAGGCGGGTGACGTAGGCGAGCGAGACCAGGGCGAGGATGAGGCCCGGGACGATCAGCTCGCCGATGGTGGCCTCGGGGCTGACGGCCGGGTCGATCCAGCCCAGTTCGACGCCGAGGAAGAACTGGGCGGTGGTGCCCAGCACGAACGTGGGGATCGCGATCACCACGAGGGTGGCCAGCAGGACGCCGGTGTCCAGGGGCCGGCCGCGCCGCAGGCCCGTGAGGACGCCGAGGGTGATGCCGATGATCGCCTCGAAGACGATGGCGACGAGCATCAGGCGGAAGCTGACGGGGAACGCGCTGCCCATCAGCTCGCTGACGGGCTGCCCGTTGAAGGCGGTGCCGAAGTCGCCGGAGAAGATGTCGCGGAGGTAGTAGAGGTACTGCTGCCACAGCGGGCGGTCGAGGTGGAACTCCTCGCGCAGCGCCTGGGCGGTGGCGGGGTCGGGGGCGCGGTCGCCGAAGAGTGCGGTGACCGGGTCGCCCAGGGCGTACACCATCACGAAGATCAGGAAGGTGACGCCGAGGAAGACCGGGATCATCTGCAACAGGCGCCGGATGACGTAGCGCCCCACGGTCAGCTGACCCTGATCTCGGTGAAGACGGGGACGGAGAACGGGTTGAGCCGGACGTCGCTGACGCGCTCGGAGTGGGCGGCCGTGCCGTTCTGGTACCACAGCGGGATCGCCGGCAGGTCCTCGACGAGGATCTCCTGGGCCTGCTGGAAGAGGCCGACGGCCTCGTCCGCGTCGGCGGTGGCGTTGGCCTCGTCCACGAGGTTGTCGAACTCGGGGTTGCTGTAGCTGCCGTCGTTGGAGGAGGCGTCGGTGTAGAAGATCGGCTGGAGGAAGTTCTGGATCAGCGGGTAGTCCATCTGCCAGCCGGTGCGGAACATGCCGGTCATCTCGTCGGCCATGATCCGGTTGCGGAAGTCGGCGAAGGTGGGGACGGGGTCGACGGTGCAGGCGCCGGTGTCGCCGAGCACGTTGTTGATGCTGTTGCAGACCGCGTCCATCCACTGGCGGTGGGAGCCGGTGTCGACGTTGGAGGAGAGGCTGACGGAGCCGCCGGGCAGGCCGCCGGCGTCCTCGATGAGACGGCGGGCCTCGTCGGGGTTGTACTCGCAGGTGTCGCCGCAGATCCCGGGGTCGAAGCCGCCGGCCTCGCCGAGGACGGGTGAGGTGAAGTCGGAGGCGGGGGTGCGGGTGCCGTGGAAGATGCGGTCGGTGATCGCGTCGCGGTCGATCGCCATCGACAGGCCCCGCCGGATCTGGCGGGCGTCCTCGCCCTGCCACTCCTGGCGGTAGAGGGGGAAGGTGACGGTCTGGATGATGCCGGCGGGCTGGTTGATGTACCGGTCGCCGAGGTCGGCCTCGGCGTTGGCGAGTTGGGAGGCGGGGACGTCGTCGATGACGTCGAGGTTCCCTGCCTGGAGGTCGGTGTAGGCGGTGTTGTTGTCGGTGTAGACCCGCAGTTCGACGCCCTCGTTCCTCGCCTCGTCCGGGCCGGCGTAGTCGTCGTAGGCCAGCAGGCGCATGCTCTGGCTGCGGGTGTAGGAGTCCACCCGGTAGGGCCCGTTGCCGATGGGCTTGGCGAGGTACGCCTCGTGGTCGTTGAAGAACGCCTTGGGCAGCGGCGCGTAGGCGGCGTAGCCGAGGGTCTCGGGCCAGAGGCTGAACTGCTGGGTGAGGGTGACCCGGAAGGTGTGCCTGTCGACGACCTCGAGGCCGCTCATGGTGTCGGCGCTCGGCTGGGTGTCGGCCTCGGCGGGGTGGACGTCCTCGTAGCCCTGGATGAACTGGAAGAAGTAGCTGCCGACCTGCTGGTTGTCGAGGTGGGCGCCGTAGTTCCAGGCGTCGACGTAGGACTCGGCGGTGACGGGGGTGCCGTCGTGGAAGGTCCAGCCGTCCTCGATGGTGATGGTGAACGTCTGCTGGTCGTCGGTCTCGATCGACTCGGCCATCATGTCCTCGGCCTCGCCGGTCTCCGGGTTGTACTGCTTCAGGCCCCGGAAGATCATGTCGAGCACCTTGCCGCCCTGCACCTCGTTGGTGTTCGCGGGTTCGAGCGGGTGGGCGGGATCGCCCCAGGAGGCGCGCACGAGCGCGTCGCCGCCGTCACCTCCGTCGCCGCCACCCCCGCCGCAGGCCGCGGCTGCCAGGGCGACGGAGACGGCGAGGAACGCGCTGGAGAGACGAGTCGCGGTGCGCATGGGGCCTCCCGTACGACGACATAACGGACATAAGAGATCTACACACCATGAGATCCCCTGCGCGACTCCGCCGCCCGACCCTCCGGCGACGCGACGGGTGGCGTGTTGCCGGAAACCGCCCGTATGCCGGAGGCGGCGGCTGATATATCGTTTTCATAACGACTCCGCCATTCGGGGAGGGGCTCATGCGTGGACGCGGGCTGAGGCGCGCGCACGGTCGGATGGCCCTCGTGGCCGCTCTCCTCGCCGGCGCGCTGACCGGCTGCTCACTGGGAGGGGAGCAGGAGCCGGAGCGGGACCCCGCCGCGTCGGACCCACTCCCCGCCGCGAGCCCCGCCCCCTCCGTCGAGGCGCCGCGCGTCCCCTCTGCCCCCGAGCTGCCGGGACGGGTCCTCGGGCTGGACTTCGCGGACGAGGAGCACGGCTTCGCGCTGCTGGCCGAGTGCCGGCAGACGCTGCCCCGGGGAGCCGGCCGGGACTGTGCCTTCGGCGTGGCCGTGCTCGACGGCGACGGCGCGTGGCGGCTGCGGGAGGCGCCGATGGGCGACGGGGACCTGGACGAGTTCGGCTTCCTCGTCGAGGCCGCCTCCCCCGGCCACGCGCGGCTGTCCGCGCAGGGCGACCCGTACGACCTCGGGGACGATGCCGTGTGGGTCACGCGCGACGCCGGCCGCAGCTGGACCAGCGGCGAGGCGCGGCCCGAGGGCACGGTGGCCGCGATACCGGACGGCGCCCGGCTCTCCCTGACGACGGACGGCCTGGTCGCGCTCATGCCCGAGACCGCCGCGTACCGCCTGCTGCGGGAGCAGCCACGCCTCACCGACCTGGGCGAGCCGCGCCCGCTGGGCGACGGCCGGCACTGGGTCGCCGGCCGCGACCCGGAGACGGGCGACCCGGCCCTGGCGGTCTCCCGCGCCTCGGGGCGCGGCTGGCGGACGCTCGCGCCGCTGCCGACCGCCCCACCGTTCCGGAACCTGGTCCGGCACCGCGACGTGTGGCTGGCCGCCGGCCCCGACGGGCTGTACGCGCTCGAGAACGGCCTGTCGGACGAGCCCGACGGCGGCACCTCCAGCCTGTACGGCGACAGCCTCCTCGGCATCCACGTCAGCGAGGACGACGGGCGGTCCTGGCGCCGCGTGTGGCGGCACCTGGACGGCGACAGCCGCCCCGGGGCGCTCCTCGGCACGCCCATGACGGCCACCGACGGCAGCCTGCGGGTCTACGGGTACGACGCGATCTACGTCAGCCGCGACGGCGGGTACACCTTCGCCGTGGAGCGTCCCGGGCCGCCGCCGGAGGAGCCGCTGCTGACCCGCGCCGGGTACCTGCTGACCGACCTCACCAACCCGGGGCACTACCGCCTCTCGGCCGACGGCTTCACCTGGCACACGGTGGTGCTGGGCGGCGGCTGACCACCCTCGCCCGCCGCACCGACCACGCCGCACCGACCACGCCGGCCCGTGTCACCCCGACCCGGGCCACGCCGTGCGCGGCCCGGGAGGGGGAGCGTTACTGCCGCTTGGCGCGCGCGGTGGCGCGGGCGCGGTCGCGCTGGTCGAGCACCACCTTGCGGATGCGCACCTCGCCGGGCGTGACCTCCACGCACTCGTCCTCGCGGCAGAACTCCAGGCACTGTTCGAGGGAGAGCTTCCGCGGCGGCACCAGGTTCTCCGTCACCTCCGCCGTGGAGGAGCGGACGTTGGTGAGCTTCTTCTCCTTGGTGATGTTCACGTCCATGTCGTCGGAGCGGGAGTTCTCGCCGACGATCATGCCCTCGTAGACCTCGGTGCCCGGCTCGACGAAGATCGTGCCGCGCTCCTGGAGGTTCAGCATGGCGTACGCCGTCGCCACACCCGAGCGGTCGGCGACGAGCGAGCCGCTGCGACGGGTGCGCAGCTCGCCGGCCCACGGCTCGTGCCGCTCGAAGATGCTGTGCGCGATGCCCGTGCCCCGGGTCTCGGTCAGGAACTCGGTGCGG
The DNA here is from genome assembly GCF_052245655.1 of Streptomyces sp. 4N509B. NCBI lineage: Bacteria > Bacillati > Actinomycetota > Actinomycetes > Kitasatosporales > Streptomycetaceae > Streptomyces > Streptomyces sp. 4N509B. The sequence continues at coordinate 53,261 of NZ_JBQQBZ010000020.1, read as the reverse complement.
AAGCCGATCAGTCCGCGCGAGGGCACCAGGAACTCCATCCGCACCCAGCCCGAGCCGTGGTTGGTCATCGTCTCCATCCGGCCCTTGCGCGACGCCATCAGCTGCGTGATCGCGCCCAGGTGCTCCTCGGGCGCGTCGATCGTCATCCGCTCGACCGGCTCGTGGACCTTTCCGTCGATCTCCCGCGTCACCACCTCGGGCTTGCCGACGGTCAGCTCGAAGCCCTCGCGGCGCATCGTCTCCACCAGGATCGCCAGCGCCAGCTCGCCCCGGCCCTGCACCTCCCAGGCGTCGGGCCGCTCGGTGGGCAGCACGCGGAGGCTGACGTTGCCCACCAGCTCGCGGTCCAGACGGTCCTTCACCAGCCGGGCCGTCACCTTGTGCGGCTTGCCGCGGCTGGCGCCACGGCCGACGAGCGGCGAGGCGTTGATGCCGATCGTCATGGAGATCGCCGGCTCGTCCACGGTGATCAGCGGCAGCGCCACCGGGTGCTCGGGGTCGGCGAGGGTCTCGCCGATCATGATGTCGGGGATGCCCGCCACGGCGCAGATGTCGCCGGGGCCGGCCTCCTCGGCGGGCCGCCGCGTGAGGGCGTGCGTCATCAGCAGCTCGGTGACGCGGACGCTCTGCGCGGTGCCGTCGCGCCGCAGCCAGGTCACGGTCTGGCCCTTGCGCAGGGTGCCCTGGCGGATGCGGCAGAGCGCGATCCGGCCGAGGAAGTTGTCCGCGTCGAGGTTGGTGACGTGGGCCTGGAGCGGCGCGCCCTCCTCGTAGACCGGCGCGGGCACGGCGTCGAGCAGGGTGGTGAAGAACGGCTCCAGGCTGTCGCTGTCGCCGGGGACCGTGCCGTCGGCCGGCTGCGTCAGCGAGGCGACTCCGTCGCGGGCGCAGGCGTAGACGATGGGGAACTCGATCTGGTCCTCGTCCGCGTCGAGGTCGAGGAAGAGGTCGTAGGTCTCGTCGAGCACCTGGGAGATGCGGGCGTCGGGGCGGTCGGTCTTGTTGACGCACAGGATGACGGGCAGCCGGGCGGCCAGCGCCTTGCGCAGCACGAAACGGGTCTGCGGCAGCGGCCCCTCGGAGGCGTCGACCAGCAGCACGACGGCGTCCACCATGGACAGGCCGCGCTCGACCTCCCCGCCGAAGTCGGCGTGTCCCGGGGTGTCGATGATGTTGATCACGACGGGGTCGCCGCCGCCCTTCGGGTGGTACCGGACGGCGGTGTTCTTGGCGAGGATCGTGATCCCCTTCTCCCGCTCCAGGTCACCGGTGTCCATCACCCGCTCGTCGACCTGCTGGTGGGCCGCGAAGGCGCCTGCCTGGCGCAGCATGGCGTCGACGAGTGTGGTCTTGCCGTGGTCGACGTGGGCGACGATGGCGACGTTGCGAATGTCCTGGCGCGTGGGCATGGCGCGGTGCTTCTCCCGGCGGTGGTGGTTGAGGGCGACTCGGGCGGCGGCGCACCGGCCCCTCGGACATCGTACGGCGGTGGCGCGGGCCGCCGTCGCGCGGCGCGGTCAGCGGCGGTGGCCGATGTCCTCGTAGCGGGGGGTGGCCAGGCCGTGGGCGCCGACGCCGGCGAGGGTGGCGGGAGCGGCCACCAGCTGCGGCGGCTGGTAGAGGGGAACGGAGCCGGCCAGGGCCCACAGGCGCGCGTCCGCCGTGGTCAGCAGCTCGTCGCGCAGCTCGTCGTCGAGCTCGGAGCCGGCCTGCGTCAGGAGCTGGTCGATGTGGTCGGTGCCCAGGCGCGCGTGGTTGGAGCCGGTGGTGAGGCCGGCGGCGACGCCGGTGGGGGCGCCGGTGGCGAGGGCGCCCTGGGGCTTGGCGAAGCGGGGCAGGGCGTCGGTGGCCGGGAACGACGTGGCCGGCCAGGAGTAGAGGGCGAGGTCGAAGTCGCCGGCCGGGACGCGTTGGGAGAAGAACTCCTCGGAGGGGACCTCCCTGACCTCGACGAGGACGCCGACGCCCGCGAGGGTGTCCGCGATGTTCCGCGCCGTGGTGCTCAGGTGTTCCGAGCCAGGGCCCGTGGGGTGGAGGAGGCGGAGCTGGAGCGGGTCGCCGTCCTTCAGGCGCACGGTCTCGCCCGCGCCCCGCCGGGCGGGCGCGGCGTTGTCGTCGACCGTGCCCACGTGGTCGGCGTACCGCCAGCCCGCCTCCTCCAGCAGGGCCGTGCTGGCGCCCTCGCTGCTGTCGCCGAGGGCGTCGGACGTGTCCTCGTACCCGGCGTGGCCGAGGGTGCGCAGGTGGCTGCCGACGGGGCGGGCCACCAGGCCGGCCGGGGCGTGGACCGCCTCCGCCAGCGCGTCGCGGTCCAGCGCGCGGGCCAGCGCCCACCGGACCCGCTCGTCGCCGAGCGCGGGCGTCGAGCCGTTCAGCGTGAGCTGGGTGTAGGCGGCGTCGTAGGCGCGGTGGACGGTGAGGGCGCGACGGGGCCGGGACTGCCCGGGGGACACCTCGCCGTCGGCGGTGGCGGCCAGCCGCGCGGCCACCGCGGGCGTCACCTCCGCGACGTCGAGCTCCCCGGCGAGCAGCGCCTCCTCGCGCCGCTCGCGTGGCACGGCCGCGAAGACCAGCTCGTCCAGGAGCGCGGGCTGGCCCCACCACGCCTCGTCGCGGGCGAGGGTGACGGTGCCCGCCTCGCGGTCCACCGCGGCGACGGCGAAGGCGCCCGCGGAGGGGAGTGGGGAGGAGGGGGAGGACGAGGGCGGGGAGGAGGGCGAGGAGCCGGCTCCGGGGGCGACGCCCTCGGTGAAGAGCTCGGGGTCGGCGGTGAGCGCCTCGGGGTAGAGCGGGCTGAACAGCGAGCGCCAGTCGGCGTAGGGGCGGGAGAAGACGACGGTGACCTGGTGCTTCCCCGGCCCCTGGGTCACGCTCTCGACGCGGTCGTAGCCCGCGGCGCGCGCCGCCGCGTAGGCCGGGTCGTCCCCGCGCAGGGCCCGCCACTGGGCGCGGAAGTCCGCCGCGTCCACGGGCTCGCCGTCGCTCCACCGCGCCGACGGGCGCAGGGTGTAGACGACCGTCTGCCGCGGCTCCCTGGTGGTGACCTCGGCGGAGCGCAGGTAGTCGGGGTTGGGCGCCGGCTCGCCCTCGGGGTCGAGGGTGAACAGCATCGGCATGACGGCCTGGGCGACGTGCTGGCTGAGCTGGCCGGCGTCGTGGTGGTAGACGTTGAGGCTGGCGGGCAGCTCGTCGACGGCCCAGGTGACCGAGCCGCCGCTCCTCAGCTCCGCCCGGGGGACGAGGGCGACGGCGTGCGTCGCGGCGGTCGGCGTGCCGGGCCCCTCGGTGCCGCCGCCGGAGCAGCCCGCGAGGAGGGTCGAGACCGCCACCGCGAGGACGGTGACGGAGAGTCGGCATCGGCGGCGTGTCGTTCCCGGCATTGGCTGTCTCCTGGCGATCACACCGGCGGGCCTTTCCGTGCCACTGAAGTCCAGCGTGGCCGGTGGGACCCGGCGACACGTCGGTGGCGCGGCGGCAGCTCACCTGTTCGGCGCATCGCCCTGACGGGCCACCGGAGTGGTGACGATCCGTGCCTCCCTCTTCCCAACCCGCCGCGTGAGGGGACACACTCGCAGGGTCCGGTGATGCACCACCAACGGAGGTGGTTTGAGGGATGTCGCTGCACGACGAGTTCCGCGTGGCCCCAGGGCGCGCGGACGGCCTGGCGCGGCGTGCCGCACGCGGAACACGCGGCGGCCCTGACCGGCGTCGGGCGTGCGGTGACACGGACCGCCCACGGCCCGCGCGCCCCACCGCGCGCCAGGAGCCGATACGGGTGTCCGAGCCGCCCCACGACCGCCGGCAGGGGGCCCGAGCCCGCGACGAGGGCGGGAGATGCCACCAGCCCTGACGCCCCTGTCCCCGCCGACGCGGCCCGCCGCCCGTTGACGTTCGCTCATCTCGTCTATCCGCGCCCGGAGATTTCCTTGGCCACCACAACCGACCCGAGCCCACCACCCTCCCCTGCCCCCGCGCGCGCCGCGATCAGCGAGCGGCACCTGCGCACCGACCGATGGTGGCTCGCCCCCACGGTCACCGTCACCGTCCTGCTGGCGTTCGTCGTGTACGCGACGTGGCGCGCGTTCGCCAACTCCGACTACTACGCGGCGCCGTACGTCTCGCCGTTCTACTCCCCCTGCCTCGCGGAGAACTGCGAGGACATGAAGGGCGGGCCCAACTGGGCGCTCTTCGGCGACTGGTGGACGCTCTCGCCCGCGCTGCTCTTCCTCTTCCTGCCGCTGGGCTTCCGCCTGACGTGTTACTACTACCGCAAGGCGTACTTCCGCGGCTTCTGGGCCTCCCCCCCGGCCTGCGCCGTCGCCGAGCCGCACCGCCGCTACAGCGGCGAGACCCGCCTGCCGCTGCTGCTCAACAACAGCCACCGGTACTTCTTCTACGCCTCCGCCGGCATCGCCGTGATCCTCACCTACGACACGGTGCTCGGCTTCAGGAACGAGGAGTACGAGTGGGGCCACATGGGCCTCGGCTCGCTGCTCTTCCTGGTCAACATCGTGCTGGTGTGGGGGTACACCGCCTCCTGCCACTCCTGCCGCCACATCATGGGCGGCCGCCTGAAGAACTTCTCCGCGCATCCGGTGCGGTACCGGATGTGGGGTTGGATCAGCCGCCTGAACGGGTACCACTCCGCCCTGGCGTGGGCCTCGCTCACCAGCCTGGCCCTGTGCGACCTGTACGTGTACCTGCTGGCCACCGACGTGTTCGACGACCCGCAGCTGTTCTGACGACCCACGAACGAGGAAAGGACCGGAACGACAGTGGAACGGCAGCAGTGGGACGTGGTGGTGGTCGGCGCCGGCGGCGCCGGGCTGCGCGCGGCGATCGAGGCGCGCGAGCAGGGTCTGCGGACCGCCATCATCTGTAAGTCGCTCTTCGGCAAGGCCCACACCGTGATGGCCGAGGGCGGCATCGCCGCCAGCATGGGCAACGTCAACTCGGGCGACGGGTGGCAGGTCCACTTCAGGGACACCATGCGGGGCGGGAAGTTCCTCAACCACCCGCGGATGGCCGAGCTCCACGCCCAGGAGGCACCCGACCGGGTGTGGGAGCTGGAAACCTGGGGTGCGCTCTTCGACCGCACGAAGGACGGCCGGATCTCGCAGCGCAACTTCGGCGGGCACGAGTTCCCGCGCCTGGCGCACGTCGGCGACCGCACGGGCCTGGAGATGATCCGCACCCTCCAGCAGCGGGTCGTCGCCCTCCAGCAGGAGGACTTCAAGGAGACCGGGGACTACGAGGCCAGGCTGAAGGTCTTCGCCGAGTGCACCGTGACGCGGGTGCTGACCGTCCCCGACGGGGACGGCACCGGCCGCGTCGCGGGCGTGTTCGCCTACGACCGCGAGTCGGGCGCGTTCTTCGTCATCGACGCGCCCTCGGTGGTGCTGGCCACCGGCGGCATCGGCAAGTCGTTCAAGGTGACGTCGAACTCGTGGGAGTACACGGGCGACGGGCACGCGCTGGCGCTGCTGGCGGGCGCGCCGCTGGTGAACATGGAGTTCATCCAGTTCCACCCGACGGGCATGGTCTGGCCGCCCTCGGTGAAGGGCATCCTCGTCACCGAGTCCGTCCGCGGCGACGGCGGCGTGCTCCGCAACAACCAGGGCCGTCGCTTCATGTTCGACTACATCCCCGAGGTCTTCAAGGAGCAGTACGCGCAGGACGAGGCCGAGGCCGACCGCTGGTACACCGACCCGGACAACAACCGCCGCCCGCCGGAGCTGCTGCCGCGCGACGAGGTGGCGCGGGCGATCAACGCGGAGGTGAAGGCGGGCCGCGGCTCCCCGCACGGCGGGGTCTTCCTCGACGTCTCCACCCGGCTGCCGGCCGAGGAGATCCGGCGCCGCCTGCCGTCGATGCACCACCAGTTCAAGCAGCTGGCCGACGTCGACATCACGAAGGAGCCGATGGAGGTCGGCCCGACCTGCCACTACGTGATGGGCGGGGTCGACGTCGACCCCGACACCGCCGCGGCCACCGGCGTGCCCGGGCTCTACGCGGCGGGCGAGGTGGCCGGCGGCATGCACGGCTCCAACCGCCTGGGCGGCAACTCCCTCTCCGACCTGCTGGTCTTCGGCCGCCGCGCCGGCCTGCACGCCGCGCGGTACGCGGCCGACATCGCCGAGGGCGAGCGGCCGCTGGCCGACCAGGCCCAGCTGGACGCGGCGGCGGCCGAGGCGCTGCGCCCGTTCCAGCCTCTGGACGAGGAGGACGCCGCGAAGGCGCCGGCGGAGAACCCGTACACGGTGCAGCAGGAGCTCCAGCAGACCATGAACGACCTGGTCGGCATCATCCGGCGCGAGTCGGAGATGACCGAGGCGCTGTCGCGGCTGGTCGGGCTGCGCGAGCGCGCCCGCCGCGCCGGCGTGGAGGGGCACCGGCAGTACAACCCCGGCTGGCACCTCGCCCTGGACCTGCGGAACATGCTGCTGGTCAGCGAGTGCGTGGCGCGTGCCGCCCGCGAGCGCACCGAGTCCCGCGGCGGCCACACCCGGGACGACCACCCCCAGATGGACCGCGCCTGGCGCCGCGTCAACCTGCTCTGCACGCTGAACGACGCGGGCGGCATCGAGCTGACCCGCAGGGACCTGCCCGAGCTGCGGCAGGACCTGCTGGAGCTGTTCGACAAGGAAGAACTCGCCAAGTACCTCACCGACGAGGAGCTCACCTCATGACCACGGCCCCGGAGAGCACACGGTACGACGCCCACTTCCGGGTGTGGCGCGGGGACGCCGAGGGTGGCGGGCTCGCCGACTTCACGGTGGAGGTGAACGAGGGCGAGGTGGTCCTCGACATCGTCCACAGGCTCCAGGCCACCCAGGCCCCGGACCTGGCGGTGCGCTGGAACTGCAAGGCCGGGAAGTGCGGCTCGTGCAGTGCGGAGATCAACGGGCGTCCGCGGCTGCTGTGCATGACGCGGATGTCGCAGTTCGAGCGGGACGAGACGATCACGCTGACGCCGCTGCGCACCTTCCCCGTGATGCGCGACCTCGTCACCGACGTCGGTTTCAACTACGCCAAGGCCCGGGAGATCCCGTCGTTCGTGCCGCCGGAGGGCCTCGGCCCCGGCGAGTACCGGATGCAGCAGGTCGACGTCGAGCGCTCGCAGGAGTTCCGCAAGTGCATCGAGTGCTTCCTGTGCCAGAACGTCTGCCACGTGGTGCGTGACCACGAGGAGAACAAGGAGGCGTTCGCCGGTCCGCGGTTCCTGATGCGCATGGCCGAGCTGGACATGCACCCGCTCGACGACGCCGAGCGCGAGGGCCTGGACCGGCAGCGCTCCCTCCAGGAGGAGCACGGGCTCGGCTTCTGCAACATCACGAAGTGCTGCACGGAGGTCTGCCCCGAGGGGATCAGGATCACGGACAACGCGCTGATCCCCATGAAGGAGCGGGCCGTCGACAGAAAGTACGACCCCCTCGTCTGGCTCGGCAGCAAGATCCGCCGTCGTCGCTCCTCCGACTAGGCCGGACCCGGCTCGTGGCCGTCGTCCTCACCCCCGTCCTCCGCAGCCTCGGTGGCCTGAACCGTGTGCGCACGGTGATGTGCTGGCGTAAGGTCTGGCATATGCGGATCGGGGGTGAGGAATGAACGGCAGCAACCTGCGACCGTGGCTGGTGATCCGGCAGGATGAGAACGGCGGTCGCTATCGCATAGGTCACTGCGCCACCCGCGCGGAGGCACAGCGACTCATCACACGACTGAGCCAGGCGACCACCGCCGGCGCGCACGCCGCCGAGCCTCCGCCCCGGTACCTGGTGGAACGCGTCGAGACCGCCACCCGAACGCCGCACTGACCGGCTCGCCCGCGCTCCCGCGCGCAGGGAGCGGCGGCCCGCACCGTGAAGCGGCGCCGCCGGGCGGCGGCGGTGCGCGGGCTCCGCGACCGCCACCGGGGCACAATCAGACATATGGGATATCCAGGGCCGTCACGCGACGTGCCCGGCGCCGCCGGGGCTCCCGCCCCTTCCTCCGGCGGCCCCACGGACCCGGGCCCAGCCGCCCTCGGACCCGCCCTCGACGCGGCCCGCTCCGGCGCCGTCCTGATCGACGGCCGGGGCCGCGTCCTGTTGTGGAGCCCCCTCGCCGAACAGGTCCTCGGCTGGACCGCCCACGAGGCCGTCGGCCTCCACCTCGCCGCCCTCCTCCCCGAGGGCCACCCGAGCGCCGTCCCCGTGATCCACCGCACCCTGCTGCGCGAGCACGTGTGGCGCGGCACCCTGCGGCTGCGCCACCGGGACGACGGGCCCGTGGAGGTGGCGGTCACGGTCTCGCTGCTGGTCGACGGCGCCGGGACCCCGTTCATTCTCGCCAATCTCGTGGACGCCGGGCCGACAACCGTGGCCCAAGGCAGGCTCGCGGCCCTCGACACGCTGGAGGCGTTCTTCGCCGCCTCACCGCTGGGCATCGCCCTCCTCGACACCGACCGCCGCTTCGTCCGGGTCAACGACGCCCTCCTCCGCCTCCACGGCGCCGCAGCGGAGCGGCTGCTCGGGCGCACCGTGGCCGAGGCCCTGCCGCCGCCGGTCTCGCACGAGCTCGACAAGGCACTGCGCCAGGCGCTGCGCACGGGAGACCCGGTGGTCGACCTCATCACCACCGCGCCCGACGGCACCGGCACCAGCTCCGTCTCCGTCGCCCGCCTCACCGACGCCGACGGCCGCACCCTCGGGCTGAGCTGCACCGTCATGGACGTGACGGGCCGGCGCCAGGCGCTGACCCGCGTGGAGCAGGCCCGGCAGAACCTCGCCCTCCTCGACGACGTCGGGACCGCCCTCGGCAACCTCCTGGACGTGCGCCAGGTCGCCGAGGCGCTCGCGGGGCTGCTCGTGCCCCGCTTCGCGGACTACGCCTCCGTCGCCGTGCTCCGCCCGGTGGTGCGCGGCGGCCGGCTGCCCTCGCCCGAGGCCCTCCCCGACCAGACCCTCGTCCGGCTGGCCGGCAGCGCCAAACGGGAGGATCCCGCCGTCGAGCGGCTGATGACCGAGGGCCAGGACGTCGCCGTCACGGCCGGGCACGTTCTCGGGAACGCCCTGATCAACGGCACCCCCACCCTCTTCACCTCCGAGGAGGAGATCCGCGCCGCCGCGCCGGACGACGACAAGGCCGCCGCGGCCCGCGAGCTCGGCATCCACTCCATGATCACCGCGCCGCTGCCCGCCCGCGGCACCCTGCTGGGCGCCCTCACCCTCACCCGCGCCGAGCGGCGCGCCGCCTTCGACCAGCGGGACATCGCCCTCGTCACCGAGATCGCGGCACGCGCCGGGGTCTACCTCGACAACGCCCGCCTCTACGCCAGGGAGCGCGAGCGCGCCCTGATGCTCCAGCGCAGCCTGCTGCCGCGCGCCGTGCCCGAGCCGCCGGGCGTGACGGTGGGCTACCGCTACGTGCCCAGCGCCATCGGGGCCGAGGCCGGCGGCGACTGGTTCGACGTCATCCCGCTGCACGGGGGCCGGGTGGCCCTCGTCATCGGCGACGTGACCGGGCACGGGCTGCGCCCGGCCGCCACCATGGGCAGGCTGCGCACCGCCGTGCGCACCCTTTCCGCGCTCGACCTCTCCCCCGCCGAACTGCTCGCCCGCGTCAACGCCCTCAGCAGCGACATCGCCCAGCACCCCGACGACCCGCTGCTGGCGACCTGCCTCTACGCGGTGTACGACCCGGCGAGCCACAGCTGCACCCTCGCCAACGCCGGCCACCTGCCGCCGGTGCTGTGCGGCGTCGACCCCGAGCGCCCCGCCTCCGGACACCTGAGCGCCGAGGTGCTGCGGCTGCCCCCCGGTGCGCCCCTGGGGCTGGAGGGCACGCGCTTCGAGGAGCGGCGCCTGGCCATGCCCCACGAGGCGGTGCTCGTGCTCTACACGGACGGCCTGGTGGAGTCCCGCGGCGGCGACATCGGCGACGGCATCGAGCGGCTGCGCTCCCTGCTGGTGCGCGCCAGCCGGCCCGGCGTGCCGCTCGAACCGCTCTGCGACACCGTCGTGGCGACGCTCAACCCGCAGTCCTCCGAGGACGACATCGCGCTGCTGATGGCGCGCCTCGGGCACCGGTCCGCCGCGTGACGGGCCGGGGGTGACGCCCCGTCACGGGCCGGCGAGCCGGGGGCCGGGGGCGCTTTCCCGTCAGCGGACCGGCAGGTGGTACCCGACGCGGAAGCGGTCCGCGGGGATGACCACGTCGGCGGTCTCCACCGGCAGGGAGCCGGCGCGGAAGGTGCGGATGATGACGAGCATCGGGTGCCCCGGCACGCCACCCAGCGCGCGGGCCTCGGCCGCCAGCGCCGGCCGGGCCGTCACGTCCTCCGCCACGTTGTCCACCACGAGGTCGATGGCGGCCATCCGCTCCACCACGCCCCTGCCGGCCAGCGGCCCCTCCTCCGGCAGCATCACCGGCGTGCGGCCGGTCAGCCGCAGCGGCTCGTAGGAGGTGGACAGCAGCGCCGGCTCGCCGCCGGTGCGGAAGACGTACCGGGTGCACATCACCGCCTCGCCCGGATCGATCCGCAGCCGGCGGGCGACGGCCTCGCTCGCCTCCGCCCGCTCGCTGCGCGCCTCCCAGCTGCCGCGCACCCGCTCGTCGGTCTGCTCCTGCCGGAACGGCGAGGACTCCCCCAGGGTGCGGTACCCGCTGCGGCTGACACGCCGTGGCTCGGGGCGCTCGCGGACGTACGTCCCCGAGCCGGAGCGGCCCTCCACCAGCCCCTCGGCCATCAACACCTTGCGGGCCTCCAACGCCACCGTGTCGGAGACGCCGTACCTGGCGCGGATACTCGCCTGTGACGGCAGCCTGGAGTGTGGCGGCAGGGTGCCGTTGGCGATCTGCTGTCGAAGGTCGTCCGCGACCCGGAGATATGCGGGCTGCTCACCGAACGGCACCGGCCCTCCCAGTGGTTCTCCACGATTCGCGCCTTCTGCGCGTTTCGCGTTGACATCGCACTAACAAACAGCAACAGCTTGACGACACAGGGTCGCCGCCCGCAAGGGCCGGCCATGGATTCACCCGATGTGATGACCATGACGTCGCGCTTCGCGACATTTCGCTCATGTGCGGTCGGCAACGGTCGTTCCGGCGTCCGTCGCTGCCTGCCCTGGACCGTGTCCTTACGACCCCGTTTCGCCGCACTTCCCGCCCGACTCCCCCTGCCCTCGCTGCTCCTTCGCCCCTCCCGCCCCTTCTGCCCCTCCTGCCTCGCTCGCCCCACCCCTCTCCTCCTTCTCCTCCCCTTCCTTCGGCTCTTCCTTCGGCTCTTCCTTCCGCTCGCCGCCGCGGCCTCCCGCCCCCTCGGAGGAGTCGAAGGAGGTCACCACGGAGTCGGGCAGCGGGCGGTCGGCGCGCAGCGCGTCGAAGACCTCCGCCGCCTCCTCCTCGTCCCAGGTGACGGTGGACCCGATGCCGGCCACCCGGCGGTCGGTGTCGCCGAGCGGCACGGAGGCGAACGCGACGCCGTCCGAGGCGAGCCGGCGCAGCGCGCCCGCCACGTCGAGCATCCGCTCCGCGCCGAACGCGGGGTCGGCCCGCACCGAGCGCAGCAGGGCCGTCGCGGTCCCGCTGAGCCGGCCCGGGCTGAGCAGCACCCCGCTGCTCGCCACCCGGTCGAGGAAGGCGGCGAGGAAACGTTGCTGCCGCTCGATGCGCCCCAGGTCGGCGGTGCCGTCGACGTGCCGCGCCCGCACGTACGCCAACGCCGTCTCGCCGTCGAGCCGGTGGCTTCCGGCGGGCAGGTCCAGCCCCGAGTACGCGTCCCGCAGCGGCCGGGTGGTGCACACGTCCACGCCGCCCACCTCGTCCACCGCCCGCAGGAAGCTGCTGAAGTCCACCTCCAGGTAGTGGTCGACGCGCAGCTCGGTCAGCTGCTCGACCGTCCTGACCATGAGGGCGGGACCGCCGTGGGCCAGGGCCGCGTTCAGCTTGTCGGGGTGGGCCTCGTGGCGCTCGCCGGTGGATTCGACGGTGTGGGCGGGCAGCTCGGCGTAGCTGTCGCGGGGCAGGCTCACGACGCTCGCGTGCTCCCGGTCCGCGGACAGGTGCAGCAGCATCACGGTGTCGGCGCAGTGGCACGCCTCGCCGCCCAGGCTGTACCGGGTGCGCTCGGCCTGGCTGAGGCCCTCGCGGGAGTCGGTGCCGATGACCAGGACGTTCAGGTCCTCCCCGCCGTCGTCGACGGGACGCTCGTCGTCGGGGAGGGCCTGGAAGGGGTCGACCCGGACCAGCTCCCGCTCCGCCGAGCTCACCACGGCGTGCCCCACCCCACCAGCCGTGAGGACCAGCACCGCCAGCGCCGCGGCGGCGCGCACCGCGGAGCGGCGCGCCTGGCGGCGCGGCCGCTGGCGGAACCGCGACCGGGGCACTGCCCTGGGTCGGCGGTGGAGGCGGGGGCGGGGGCGTGGGGAAGCCATCGCGGCCACCGTATGGCGATACGATCAACGGCCCGGGGCGGCGCGCGTCGGGGTCCCCCGATCGCGGTAACGTGAGCCGGTGACCACGACTCCGCCCGACACCCCTCCCGCCGTCTCCGTGATCATGCCGGTCCTCAACGAGGAGCGACACCTGCGCGCCGCCGTCCGGCACATCCTGGCGCAGGACCACCCCGGCGAGATCGAGGTGGTGATGGCACTCGGGCCCTCCACCGACAGGACCGACGAGATCGCCGCGGAGCTGGTCGCCGAGGACCCCCGCGTGCGGACGGTGCCGAACCCGACGGGTCGCACCCCGGCCGGGCTGAACGCCGCGATCGCCGCCTCCCGGCACCCGGTGGTCGTCCGCGTCGACGGGCACGGCATGCTCTCGCCGAACTACATCACCACCGCCGTCCGCCTGCTGGCGGAGACCGGCGCGGCCAACGTCGGCGGCCTCATGCACGCCGAGGGCGAGACCCCCTGGGAGCAGGCCGTGGCCGCCGCCATGACATCCCGCATCGGGGTCGGCAACGCCGCGTTCCACACCGGGGGCGAGGCAGGCGAGGCCGAGACCGTGTACCTGGGCGTCTTCCGGCGCGAGGTGCTGGAGCGGGAGGGCGGATACAACGAGGAGTTCATCCGCGCCCAGGACTGGGAACTGAGCGTCTGAGGTCGTCCGTCTGAGCTGGTAGGACGGCTCCCAAGCGGACCGCGTGTCAGCACCGCGTCAGCACGGGACTAGCCTGGTCAGCACGAAGACCCCCCAACTAACCCTTGGGGGGTCTTCGGCGTGTACGGGCCCAGGTAGTCGTCACGCGGTCCTGGCGACCGCCTCCGAAGCGGACAGGGTTTCGCCCCTTATCACCCGGAACCGGGTTCGCATAGCGTCCTGCATGGCCTTCCGACCGCGTTGCCAGGAGTCGGGTACCAGGTGCCCGTACGTGTCGGCCGTGATCCTGATCGAGTGGTGCCCGAGCCAGCGGCTCACCTCCAGCAGGGACACGCCGGCCGCCAGCATGGTGGAGGCAAAGAAGTGGCGTAGGTCATGCGGTTTGTAGAAGAAACCGAGCGCCTTCATGACCTTGCGCCAGTAATAGTAGAAGCCCTCATGGGTCAGCAGGGCCCCGGTGCCGGTCGCGAACAGCAAGCCCGTCGCCCCGGCAAGGGCGTACGTGCCGTGCTGCTCACGGTGCCGGTCGATCTCCTCCCCCAGCCAGTCGGCAAGCGGGATCTCTCGGTAGTCGCCTTCCGCACGGTGCTTGAGTGGCACGAGCGCCTTGCGGTTGCCCTTCCCGTCCCCCTTCTCCGTCGTCTGCCGGTAGACCCTGAGCACGTCGCCACGGTGACAGTCCTCCGAGACACCGAAGGACTCGGAAGGGCGGAGCCCGGAACCTGCGATGAGCCACACAATCAGTCGGTACTCGTCAGGCATGCGCCCGGCGATCTGGACGACTTCTTCAAGCGTGGGGATGTCGTCGGGGTCTACGGCCTTCGAGGCAACCCGGGGCAGCTTCAGGCCACGGCAGGGGTCCTTGGCTATGCGGTCGTTCTCCACGGCCGCCTTGAACATCGCCTTCATCGGGATCACCCGCGTGCCGATGGTCGATGCCATGAGCCCGGCGTCCGACAGGGCCGCCACGACACGCTGAACGTCGTTGGGTGTGACCCCGGCGAGTGTCTTCCGGCCGATAGTCGGTATGAGGTAGTTGTTCGCGAAGCCCTTGTAGTCCCGGAGCGTGTTGGGCTTGAGCACCTGGGCCTCCAGCCACTCAGCCCACCAGGTGGCAACGGTGATCTTCCCTCGGTCCGGGTCGAGGTAGACGCCGGTGAGCTTGTCGGCCTCCATCTTGTTGCCGTGGGCCTCTGCCTGCCGCTTGGTGGGGAACGTCTTCTCACGCTGACGGCCGGAGCGCCCGCCCGGCTCGCGGTATCGGACGGTCCAGGGGTGCCCGCACCGGATCCTGGCGCAGGGGTTTTTCTTATCGTTCTTGCACTTTTGGAATGTGGTAGCCAAAGGGTGAACACCTTCCCTTGTTCTGGGGTTCTGGCAGGGGAGCAGCAGCGATGGCGGGGAGGTCAGTGAGCGCCATGGCGCGCGTGAACCGTGCGGGTGTGGTGGCCTGCGGGGGCGATCGAAGGGGCCCTCAGCGGGTGGTGATCGACGCAGCTACCAGAGACATCGCCCGGCATTTCTCGACCACGGTGCTGGGTCGCTCAACCCGGTGGCGTCAACCGAAAGTGCCGCGAAGCAGCGCAGCCACAAGCCGAGAGCCGCTGAGGTGGCTCATCCCGAGTTGCGCGACGCGCTGCCCCGGCTGCTGGCGGAGCACGGGGTGTCCGGTGCGTACCTGGCGGCCCTGGCCACCGTGTATGACGAGCTGTCCCGGACGGGAGTCCGGCCGCTGGTGCCGCACCTGGCCGAACTGGTGGGACGAAGCGTGCCCACGGTCAGCGATCATCTCAAGCAGGCCCGCAAGGACGGCTTCCTGACGGCTTCGGTCGCCGGGAAGCCCGGGGGCGAGCCCACAACCAAGTCAGCGCGGGTACTGACGAAGCTCGGACTCGCCCCAACCTAGGCAGCGGCCTGCCGGTCTATCCAGGCATCGAGGTCTGCCGGGCGGCAGCGGAGTTGGTTGCCGATGCGCTTGAAGGGAATGCCTTCGGGCCTCCAGTTGGCGTAGACCCAGCCCTTCGGCTTGTCGAGGTAGGCGGCGACCTCATCGAGCGTGAGCATTTTCGTCTTCGTCATGGCCGGCCCCTCTCCTCATCTCGGCGGAGACGTCGATTCGCGTTGCCTGAGGATCCCGGTGCCGATGCAGGTCGTGTCCCAGCCTCGGCCTGGCGTGGTGGTGCTGCGGTGGGGTGGGGCACGTCGTGGCCCCCCGTGGCTGGTGCGGTGGTGTGTGCGGGGGCCAAGGCGAGCTCGGCGACGCGCGTGAAGGTGGGGTTGATGTCGATCCCGATGTAGGAGCGTCCCAGGCGGCGGGCGGCCAGGCCGGTGGTGCCGCTGCCGGAGAATGGGTCGAGGACGAGTCCGCCGGTGGGGCAGCTGGCGGCGATGCAGCGTTGGGGCAGGTCGACGGGGTAGCTGGAGCGGTGGGGGCCGGCTCCGCGGCTGGCGGGCAGGCTCCACACGTCGCCGCGGACGGCGGCCGGGTCGTAGGCGTAGTGGGGTTCTTTGGCGAGCAGGAACAGCGGTTCCCAGCGGCGGGCGGGGCGGTCGATGGCGGGGTCGGGTAGGCAGTTGGTCTTGGCCCATACGATCTTCGCCCGCACCAGCCAGCCGTCGTCCATCAGCGCGGTCAGGAGTCGTTCCGGTAGCAGCATCAGGCTCTTCTCGGCGACGGGCCGGCCGTTGATGAGGTTCTGGGCGGGCATGCGGGTGCGGCCGGCGGCCCGTAGCTGCCGCCAGGAGGGCCGGGAGCCGCGAGGGCCGTGGAGGCCGTCCTGGTGGGAGGAGCCGCGGAGGACGGTGCGTTGGGAGTAGGTGTCGGCGAGGTTGAGCCACAGCGCGCCATGGGGGGCCAGGACCCGGTGGACCTGGGAGAAGACCGACCGCAGGGTGTCGAGGTAGTGCTGGGGTGTTTCTTCCAGGCCGTACTGGCCGGGGACGCCGTAGTCGCGCCGGAAGTAGTAGGGCGGGGAGGTGACCACGCAGTCGGCGCTGGCGTCGGGCAGCTGCGCGAGAACCTGGAGTGTGTCTCCGGTGTAGAGCGTGACCTGTCCGGTCGCGACATCCGGGGTGATCGTGTTCACGCCACGGCCTCGTCGACGAGGGTGCGGCGACGGGCGTCGGCCGTACAGAGGGGAAGCGGGTCAGGCCACGGCGAGGAGACCGCGACTTCGGCGGCGTGGGCTGGTGGGGCGTGGAAGATCTGCACGTCGTGGTGGGCGGGCAGCGTGACGGGCTGGCCGGTGTGGCGCTCGGCGCGGGCGGCGGCGCTGCGCTGGGCTGTGGTGGGGTGGAGGATCAGCCGGCCGTTGCGGATCGGGACGGTGAGGGCGATGCATCGGGCGACCGGTGCCAGGTGGGCGGCGACGGCGGCGCGGTGGATGTGTCCGGGGGCGTCGAGGAGGTAGCCGTGGCGGCGCTGGGGGCGCGTGACGATGACGACGTGTCCGCCGGGCTTGAGGACGGTGCGGGACCAGGTCAGCATCTCGGTCAGCCGGGCGATGGCGGCGTTGTGGTCGTGGGGTTCGCCGGCCGTGGGGACGGCCGGGTGGCGCCATGCGGTCAGGACGAGGTCGGCGGTGGCGGGCATGTCCTGGGAGCCTGCGGTGGGCAGCACCATCCCGTCGGTGGTCGCTCCCTCACGCTTCACGGCGGTGAGGTTGGCGCGGGTCAGGGTCCACCAGCGGCGGCTTTGGGCGATGCCGACGGCGTGCCGCCCGCAGCGCAGGGCTTCGGCCACGACGGTGCCCGTTCCGCAGTCGGGGTCGACCACGGTGCCACCGGGTGGGGTGAGCGCGCGGATGGCGAAGGCGGCCGTCGCCGGGGGGACGCGCTGGTGGTCTCGGATCGTGTCGGGGGCGTAGCCGCGATCGAGGAGGCGCTCGCCGTGCTGGCCGGTCGGCCATACCAACGGCACCAGGCCCGGCCGCGGCACCTTCTGCGGATCAACGGGAAGTTGCGGGAGCTGGAACCAGATCACCTGGCCACCGCCTGCCTCGTGGTGCAGGTGCCGGTCGGGCGGGGACGCGCGAAGACCATGAGCTCTGTGTGCACCCGGGGCCCGGAGCGCGGCTTGTCGGCCGTGGTGGGGTGGGCCTGGTCCGGTGCGGCTACGAGCGCGATCCGATCGACGCAGTCCACTCCACCCCACTCGGCGATGTGCGTCAGCAAACTATGGAAGCGGCCTTTTCGCTCGCTGGTTGCATTGCTGTGGGTGATGAAGGTGAGGGTGCCGTTCCGGGTCAGCAGCCGTGTCCAGGGGACGGTGGCGGCCCAGTCGGACTGCGGATCGAGGAGGGTGATCACCAGGGAAAACCGGTCGGGCTCGCGTCGGGCGGCGGCTGGCGTTGCGGACGGTCCGGGGTGGAGGTCGGTCGGTCCGGCTCGGTGGCGGCGCGCGTTCTGCCGGAGTGTCCGCGTCATCTCTCGGGGTCCGGGCTCGGTGACGGACGCGGGGGCGGCCGGGTCGGTCGGGTAGGTCAGCGAGGCGGGGCTACGGACGTGGGTCGAGCGCCCGAGGGGGGTGAGGAGGCGTGCGGCGGCGGTCCAACCGGCGGACACGACATCGAAGCCGTCCGGGTCGCTGTCGCCGGGTGCGGGAGGGGCGAGCAGGAGGACGGGGTCGCCGGCGTGGGAGTAGGTGCAGACCACGCGGCGCATGGTTTCGCTCAGCCAGCCAGGGAGAAGTGAGGAATTCTCGTGGCAGGGGTGTTCGGGCAGGGCCCAGACGGACGCGGTACGCCGGGTTCTCCGCGAGGGAGGTGGGCACTGTCTGAGGGCCGGCGTGAACGGCCGGTTGGGGTCGGAGTGTGAGGTCATGCGTGTCACTCCCGGTCGGGGTGAGAGGTCCTGACACTCAAAAACCCGAAAACACGGCCTGTTTTGGACAGGCGAACACGAACGTCTTCCCCATCTGGCCCCAGGGAACTGAGGGCGAGGGCCGACAGAAGCCGATGCTCCCGTTCCCTTCTTCCCGTGGTAGCCAACAGGCACGATGCGGTCAGTGGTTCCGGTTACTTCCCTCGGCGCCGCCTTCGCTCCCGGGTGCCTTGGACGGTCCGGAGTGCCTTGGACGGTCCTGAGTCCGGCATGACGATGATTCCTGACCGCAATCTGTGGGGCGGGTGGCTGTTGCCGGCGGCCGTCGCGAATCCTCGTCCGAGCATGATTGGCCCGCCAGTGCCCCAGGAATTGGGGTGCTCACCGTGATGGTCTGGCACCCTGGCCGCTGAAAGATCTCCTGCGAACCTCTTAAAACAGCAGGTCACAGCCCCTTAAAGCTCGCCAAGATGGGGGCGGGATGGTCGATTGTCCAGGACCTGGTCGGGACCTTACAGGAGCCTGTTTCTTCAGTGATCTTTAGGCGCTGAAATCCGTGCCAGCGTGATCTCGTTGCCGTTACCTGTCGCCTCTTGCCGTTCCTTGTCTTTTTCTTGTCGTCGGTCTGCGTTCCTGGGTGCGTCATTCCTCGCTGGAGAGAAGGAGATGCTCCGATGGCTTTGAGTTCGCAGGATGGCCTGGGGGACGCTGAGTGCCGGCGGTTGCCGTTGGATGTCGCGCGTGAGTGTTTCGGCTGGCTGGTGACCGGCCCCGACCCGCTGGCCTTGGATGGCCGGCCCTTTGCTGGCCTGCCGGATCGGACGATCCCGCTGGATGAACTGCGTGACCGGCTGCTGCGGCGCGACTGCCCGAAGGGGACGCGGGATGCGGTATGGGGCGAGCTGGTTTCCCGCACTCGCAGTGAGGGGGCGAGTTGGACGGTGGCGTGTGCCGGGATGGCGTTGCCGATGCTGGCGTCCACGGCACGGTGGCTTTCGGTTCGCTACCCGGATGGTGATCCGTTCGATGTGCACGCCGAGGTGTTGACCGGATTTCTGGACGCGCTGGCGCGCATCGAAATCGGGCGGCCCCATGTGCTGGCCCGGTTGCGGTGGGCGGCGTTCCGGGCAGGGATGGCCGCGCTGCGCGAGGCGCTGGACGCTCCCACTCCGTTGCCGCCCGGGTACCGCTCCACGCCGCCGCATCCGCCGTGGGGGCACCCCGACCTGGTGCTCGCGCGTGCGGTGCGGGAAGGAGTCCTGACCCCGACCGAGGCGGACCTGATCGGGTCGACTCGCCTGGAGGACGTCGCTGTCGGGCGCTGGGCGGCCGAGCACGACACCACGATCGGTGCGGCCTACAAGAGCCGCCGTCGCGCTGAGCACCGACTCGCCGCCTATCTTCGCCAGGCCGCTGGTGACGTCGATGACAGCGATCCGGTCAGCGAGTACGTCGCCTCCCGCCTGGCTGACCCGACGCCGCCGACCGCCCGACAGTCGCCACGGAACGTGACTCCTTCGCCGGGAGGCGAGAGGGCGGAGCAAACAGGGATTGTTGCGGGTGCGGTGTCCAAAGCAGGTGCTGATTCCGGTCTTTTCTCATGCGGGCCCACCACGCCCGATCGACCGGACGACGAGACCTCGGAGGTCCCCCGATGCGCCTGATACCCCCCGCCCGCCGTGCCCGCCTGGGTCGCACACCGGCCACTACCCCAGCTCCTGCCACAGCGGTTGACCGGCGCGGCGCGCACCGCGCGGGCCGGCGTGGGCGCCGGCTGGCGGTGGCCGTGACGGTGGCGACCGTTCTCCTGGTGATCGCTGCTCCTGCCCACGCTCGGTCGGAGACGATGCTGGCGGCGGCGACCTCTCTCGACACGGTGCTGAACAACCTCCGCAACTGGATCATGGGCATCGCCGCCACGCTGGCGACGGTCATGCTCAGCATCGGCGGTGTGATCCGCATGCTGGCTGGCGGTGACCCCGGGGAGATCGAGCGCTCGAATCGGGCGTTCAAGTCGGCGGCGTGGGGATACGGCATCGCCGCGCTCGCGCCGCTGGTCGTGGAAATCCTCAAGGGCATCGTGGGCGAGTGAGCCGGTGATCACCACGCTGGGAATCCGTGGCCGTAGCAGGGGCGCGGCCGGCGGGCGTGCCGCCTGGCGTCGCCGACGCGGGCGCGCCGTTCGACTGCTGGTCACCATGGCGGGGGTGGCGCTGGTCGGGCTGGCATCCAGCCCGGCTGCGGCCACCCCCGGCCAGAACACCACGCCCGCCGCCACGCTCGTGGCAGCACCGGCTGAGCCGTGCGATCCCGTAGAGGACTTCGGCTGCATCCCCGAACCCGTCCCGCTGCCGGAAGACGGCAGCACCACCGAACCCGGTGGCGAGGAGACCGATGAGCTGGAGGAGGGCGGGGGTGGGCCGGGAGGGTTCGCCGGCTGGGTGCTGGAAGGCGTCACGGCCGCGATCAACGGCTTCTTCGCTGACCTGGCTTCCGCCGCGTTGGACCCGCTGTTGGACGTGCTGGGCCGCACGCTGCTGGTCACGCCCACTCCGGACGAGCTGCCCCAGGTGGACGTGCTGTGGTCGCGGTCGTGGCAGATCGCCGTGGCCTGCTACAGCCTGCTGGTGACGGCCGCCGGGCTGATCGTGATGGGCCACCAGACCGTGCAGACCCAGCACTCGGCCCGCGAGATCGCCCCCCGGATCGTGGTCGGGTTCCTGGCCTCGTTCCTGTCGTTGTGGGTGGCCACCCGGATGATCGTCCTGGCCAACGGGCTGTCCCAGGCGCTGATGAGCGACAGCGTCGAGGTCGAGGGCACCGCCAACGTGCTGAAGGGGATGATCAACGGCTCGTTGGCCAGCGACGGGATGTTCACCGTCTTCATCGGCCTGGTCATCGCGGCGTTCGGGTTGACCATCATCGTCTCGTACGTGGTGCGGGTGGCCCTGACGGTGATCATGATCGCTGGGGCGCCGCTGGCACTGGCCTGCCACGCCCTGCCGCAGACCGAGTCCATCGCCAGGTGGTGGTGGCGCGCCTTCGCGGGTCTGCTGGCCATCCAGGTCGCCCAGTCCCTGACGCTGGTGGCCGCGTTGAACGTGTTCCTCGGCCCCGAGGGCTTCCAGGTCCTGGGGGGAGGACACACCGGGCTGATCAACCTGAGCGTCGCGCTGGCGCTGTTCTACATCCTGTTCAAGATCCCCGCCTGGATTCTCGCGGCCACCCGCCTGCCCGGCGGCGGGCGCTCCCTGGCAGGCTCCGCGGCCCGCACCTACCTGGCCTACAAGACATTCGGGCTGCTGCGTGGCGGCGCCACGGCGGCCAGGGCCGGCAAGGCCGCGGGGGCCGGCGGCGGCAGAGGCTGGCAGGCGCGCCCCCGCGGCACCTCGACGGCCAGGGCGGCTTCCGTCAACGCTCCTCCGGCCCGAGGGCGTGGCCTCGCGCGCCGCCCGCCGGGGCCGCCGGCCTTCCGCCAGCCCGTTCCCGCGAGCGCCGCGCCTCGGCCGCGCCGTGCTGCCGGAGCCCCGGGCATGCCCCGCTTCCAGGCTCCGGTGCCCGACCAACGCCCAACCGCCCCGCCGCGGCGGGTTGATGTCTCCCCGGGCCCGCCGCTGTTTCTCTCACCCCGGCCCGACCCGGCCAACCGGGCGAGCACTCCTTCGCCTGGCAGGCCCGCGCCCGTGGCGCCCCGGCCGCACTTCCGTGCGCCGGAACGCGCCGCCGCGCCGCCGCCGCGTCGTGCCGCCGGCCCGGCACCGGCCGCGACGTTCCGCTCGCCCACACCCCCGTCTCCGGCGGTGAACCCTCCGCCGCAGCTGCGGCGGCACCCGCCGCCCCCAGCGACGTTCCGCCCGCCCCCGCCGCCTCCCGCCCCCCGGTGAGAAGGAGCCCCATCGTGACGACACCTGTTCGGATTCCCGCCGATGTCGAGCGCGAGGACACCGTGCTGCTCGGCCTGACCGCCCGCCAGCTGATGCTGCTGTCGGCTGCCGGTGTGGTGCTCTACGCCCTCTACACCGCCACGGCCACCCTGCTGCCCCCGGCGGTGTTCCTGGTGGCCGCGCTTCCGATCGCCGGAGTGGCGGTGTTGCTCGCCCTGGGGCGGCGCGACGGACTGCCGCTGGATCGGCTTCTGCTCGCCGCGATACGGCAGCACATGGCCCCGCGTCACCGCATCGCCGCCCCCGCGCGCGTCCAGCCGGCCCCCGCATGGCTCGCCGCGCGGGCTGTCCCAGCCGATGAGCCCGACCAGCCGACGCCGCAGACGATCTCACCCGCCCCGCTGGAACTCCCCGCCCGCTCGGTCACCGAAGCCGGGGTCATCGACCTGGGCCGGGACGGGATGGCCGTCGTCGCGGTGTGCTCGACGGTGAACTTCGCCCTGCGCACCCCGAGCGAGCAGGAGTCCCTGACCGCGGCGTTCGGCCGCTACCTGCACTCCCTGACCGCCCCCGTCCAGATCGTGGTGCGCGCCGAACGCCTGGACGTGTCCGCGCAGATCGCCGAGCTGCACGAGACCGCCCCGCACCTGCCCCACCCCGCGCTGGAGCACGCCGCCCTCGAACACGCCACCTACCTCGACGAGCTGCGGCGCACGTCCACCCTGCTGCGTCGCCAGGTCCTGCTCATCCTCCGCGAACCCCTGCGCACCACCGGCCCCGCCGACGTCTTCAGCGTCGCTCCCGGCCGCACCGGGAGGCAGGGCCGGCGCGGCAGACGACGGCAGGAGGAGGCCGTGGAGGCGGCACGGCGGGCCGCCGAGGCACGGCTGGTCCGCCGCGCGGAGGAGGCTGCGCAGATGCTGGGCCCGGTCGGCATCACCGTCACACCGCTGGACGCCGGCCAGGCCACGGCCGTGCTCGCCGCCGCCTGCAACCCCGACAGCCTGCTGCCGCCCTCCTCCCACCTGGCCGCCGCCCACGACGTGATCACCACCGCCCCAAGCATGGATGACGACCAGATGAGCGGGGAGCACGAGGGCGGTACGGCCGCCACCGCTCCCGACCCGCAGCAGCGGATCATGGCCGCCGCAGCAACGGCTTCGGGAGGTGAGGGGCTGTGACACGCCGTTCCCGCAGCACCCGCTCCGCCGCACAGCCGGACGCCGCACACAGCAGCGCGTTCGCCCCGGACTCCCTGGCTGTGGGCACCCGACACCTTCAGGTCGGCGGCGAGTGGCTGTCCTCGTTCGCCATCGTCGGCTACCCCAGAGAGGTCCACGCCGGGTGGCTCCAGCCGCTGCTCACCTACCCCGGCCGGGTCGACGTATCGGTCCACGTCGACCCGATCGACCCGGTCACCGCCGCCCGCCGCCTGAAACGGCAGCTCGCCCGCTTCGAATCCGGTCGCCGCCACGCCGACGAACACGGCCGCCTGCCCGATCCCCACGTCGAAGCCGCCACCGAAGACGCCTACGACCTGTCCTCCCGCGTCGCCCGGGGCGAGGGCAAGCTGTTCCGCCTCGGCCTGTACCTGACCGTCCACGCCGCCAGCAGCGAGGAACTGGCCACCGAGGTCACCGCCGTCCGCACCCTCGCGGCCAGCCTGCTGCTCGACGCCAAACCCGCCTCCTACCGCTCGTTGCAGGGCTGGGTGACCTGCCTGCCCATGGGCATGGACCTGCTCGGCATGCGCCGCACCTTCGACACCAGCGCACTCGCCGCGGCCTTCCCCTTCACCAGCCCCGACCTGCCCCCGGCCGACCCCACCTCCGTGGCCGCCCCCACCGGCGTCCTCTACGGCTACAACATCGGCTCCCAGGGACTCGTGCACTGGGACCGGTTCGCGCTGGACAACCACAACTCCGTCATCCTCGGCCGCTCCGGCGCCGGCAAGTCCTACCTCGTCAAGCTCGAACTCCTCCGCTCCCTCTACCGCGGCATCGAGATCCACGTCATCGACCCCGAAGACGAGTACGCCCGCCTCGCCCGCGCCGTCGGCGGCACCCACGTCCACCTCGGCGGCGAGGGCGTGCGCGTCAACCCCTTCGATCTGCCCGTCCACACCCGACCCGACGGACGCCGCACCGCACCCCGCGACGCGCTCGTACGCCGCTCCCTGTTCCTCCACACCGTCATCGGCGTCCTCCTCGGCGCCGCGCTGACCCCCGGCGAGCGCGCGACCCTCGATCGGGCGATCACCGCCACCTACCAGCAGGCCGGGATCACCGCCGACCCCCGCACCTGGACCCGCCCGGCCCCGCTCCTGGCCGACCTCGCCCGCACACTCCACACCTCGGCCGACGCCGAGGCCGCCGACCTGGCCGCCCGCCTCCACCCCTACGTGAACGGAGCCTTCAGTGGGCTGTTCGACGGGCCCACCACCAGCCGGCCCGACGGCCACCTCGTCGTCTTCTCCCTGCGGGACCTTCCCGACGAACTCAAGGCGATCGGCACCCTGCTGACCCTGGACGCCGTCTGGCGCCGCGTGACCAACCCCGCCCTCCGCCGCCCCCGCCTCGTCGTCGTCGACGAAGCCTGGCTGCTGATGAAAGACCCGGCCGGGGCAGACTTCCTCTTCCGCATGGCCAAGGCCAGCCGCAAGCAGTGGGCCGGGCTGACCGTGGCGACCCAGGACACCGCCGACGTCCTCGGCACCGACCTCGGCAAAGCCGTCGTCGCCAACGCCGCCACACAGATCCTGCTGCGCCAGGCCGACCAGGCCATCGACGAGATCGCGACCACCTTCAACCTGAGCGACGGCGAACGTCAGTTCCTGCTGTCCGCCGACAGGGGACAGGGCCTGCTGTCCACCGGCACCCAACGGGTGGCCTTCCAAGCCATCGCCTCACCGGCCGAGCACCAGCTCATCACCACCAACCCGGCCGAACTCGCGGAACTCACCGCCGCCGAAGACGCCGCCACCCCCACAGCCTCCGCGGAGCAGCAGGACCCGTTCGTCGACCTCGGACCCGACCCCTCCCAGATCGCCCTCTAGCACCGTCGCCGCACTCCCGCTTCCCCTCGTTCGCTTCCGCCCCGGAGGTGCCCTTGCCTATGCATCGAACAACTGTTCTTACCGTGCTCGTCTCGCAGGAACATGCCGTCCGTCCGGCGCGGCTGCTGACCCAGAACCGTGCGCTGAGAGCCATCGGCGTGTGGAACTGGACGCTGCCCGCGTGGGCGGGGCGCCTGTCCGACGGCCGCACGTACAACACCTGCCCCTCGGCCGGGGTGTGCGCCCAGGTGTGTTACGCCCGCCACGGCACCTACACCTGGCCGCAGGTCAAGGCCAAGCACCAGACCAACCTCCGCTTCGTCCTCGACGAACCCGACGCGTGGGAACACGCGATGATCGCCGAGCTCGGCGCCCGCCGCTTCCACGGCGCGTGGATCAGAATCCACGACGCCGGTGACTTCTTCTCCGACGCCTACCTCGCCGCATGGCTGCGGATCATCCGCGCCCGGCCCGGCGTGAACTTCTACGCCTACACCAAGGAAGTCGCGCGCTTCCGCATCGTGGTGGAGCCGGACCCGCCGGAGAACTTCCTGTGGGTCTACAGCTACGGCGGCACCCAGGACGCCGGCCTGGACCCCGCACATGACCGGGTGGCGGACGTCTTCCCCGACGCGGACGCCATCACCGCGGCCGGCTGGCACTCCCAGGAAGCGAGCGACCTGCTCGCCGTCCTGGGGCCCACCCTGGTGGGCATACCGGCGAATCGCATCCCGCACTACCTCAAGCGCCTCGCCGGCCGGACGTTCCGCGGCTGGCAAGCCGAGGTCGACGCCGCACGCGCATCCCGCCGCACTGACGCACCCGGGCGGGGCCATCTCCGCCTCGTTCCTGGCCAGGGCACCAAGCCGTCCACCGCCAGCCGGCGCACGACCGTCACCCGGCCAGAGCGCGCCGCCTGACCGCGCACCCAGACCCCCCACGACCCCGCGACGGCAGCGGCCCTGGCCGCTGCCGTCGGTCGACCCGTCCACCACCGCTGACGAGAGGTGCTCTGCTCGTGATCCCTGCCCGCTCTGCCTCCTCGCCTTCCCCG
This sequence comes from Streptomyces sp. 4N509B, assembly GCF_052245655.1. Lineage (NCBI taxonomy): Bacteria > Bacillati > Actinomycetota > Actinomycetes > Kitasatosporales > Streptomycetaceae > Streptomyces > Streptomyces sp. 4N509B. The sequence goes on along the minus strand of NZ_JBQQBZ010000020.1, from coordinate 27,367 downwards.
GATGCCCCCGCAGGTTCGGACTCGCTGCTGGAGGGCTACCTGCTCGACCCGTCCGGGGCGCTCGAACGCGTCGTGACCGGCCTGCGTGACCAGGCTGCCGCCTGGGGCGTACTCACCGCTGCCACCCTGCTCACCGCCGCAGTACTGGGCGGAGCCTGGTGGTGGTGGCGACGGCGCTGCCGGCAGCGGATCGCCGCGGACGCCCGCATCGTGCGTGTCGTTCCGCCACCGCAGGTCGACCCGGCCGGCGCCGCCGCGCTGTGGGCCAACCTCGTCGGCCTGATGCGCCCGCGCTTCAAACGCCTCGCGGGCCAGCCGCACGTGGTGTGGGAGTACGTCACCGACGGCGAACGGCTCACCCTCCAGGTGTGGGTGCCCGGCCTGGTGCCTCCCGGCCTGGTGGAGCGGGCGATCGAGGCGGCCTGGCCCGGCGCGCGCACCCGCACCGCCCCGGCCGGCTCTCCGCTGCCCACCCCGTCGGAGGGTGAGGACGTCGCGTTGGTGGCGGGCCGGGTGCGGCTGGCGCGCAGCGAAGCGCTGCCCATCCGCACCGACTTCACCAACGACCCTCTCCGTGCCCTGCTCGCCGCCCCCGCAGGTCTCGGGCCCACCGAACGCGCCGTCGTGCAGGTCCTCGCCCGGCCCGTGGCCGGCCGCCGGGTGCGGGCCACCCGCCGCGCCGCGCGCCGCCTGCGCGCCGGGCACTCCCCCCACCTGCTCAGCCACCTGCTGCACGCGCTGCTGCCCGGCCCTTCCCGCCCCCCGGGCCGATGGCCGCGCACGGCGCCGGGTCTGGACCGGCACAGCGCGCTGGAGGCGGCGGCCGAGGACCGGGCCATCGTGGCCAAGGCCCGCGGCGCCCACTACGAGGTGGCTATCCGCTTCGCCGTCGCCAGCCCTATGCCCACCAGCGTGGACCGGCGGCGCCGAGCCGAGGTGCGCGAACGGCTGACCGGACGCGCCCACGCCCTGGCCGCCGCCTGCGCCGTCTTCAGTGAGCACAACTACTTCTGCCGAGCCCGCCTGAGCGCCCGCCGCGCCCGGCCCCGGCTGGAGCAGCGGCGGCTCGACGGCGGGGAGGTGATGAGCGTCCCCGAACTGGCGGTGCTCGCCCACCTGCCCTGGGACCCCGACCTCGCGCATCTGGAACGGGCAGGCGCCCGCTCCGTCCCCCCGCCTCCCGGCATCCCCGCCCCCGGGCCGGGAGTGAAGCCGATCGGGACCACCGACACCGCGGGCCGGCCCCGCCCCGTCGGTCTCGCCCTGGCTGATGCCCGCCACCACCTGCACATCCTCGGCGCCACCGGCTCCGGAAAGAGCGAGCTGATGGCCCGCATGATCCTTGATGACGCCGCGGCTGGTCGCGGGCTGGTCGCCGTGGACCCTAAGGGCGACATGATCAACGACGTCCTCGCCCGCCTGCCACAGGACGCCGGGCAGCGGGTCGTGCTCTTCGACGCCGACGACCCCCGACCCCCCGTGCTCAACCCCCTCGAAGGAGCCGACACCGCCCGCGTCGTCGACAACCTCACCAGCGTCTTCTCCCGCGTCTACGCCTCCTCCTGGGGCCCGCGCACCGACGACATCCTCCGCGCCGGGCTGCTGACCCTGCGCGCCGTGCCCGGGAAGAGCGGCGCGCCCGTGCTGACCGACCTGCCCGCGCTGCTGACCGACCCCGCCGCCCGCCAGCGCGCGATCAACGCACTCCACGACGACCTGCTCAAGAGCTTTTGGACCTGGTACGGCCAGCTGTCCGACCCTGCCCGCGCGCAGCACATCGCCCCGCTGATGAACAAACTCCGCGGCCTGCTGCTACGCCCCTTCGTCCGCCACGCGCTGGCCGGCGGCACCTCCACCGTCGACCTCGGCCACATCCTCAACAACGGCGGCATCTGCCTGGTACGCATCAGCCGCAACGCCCTGGGACTGGAGACCTCACGCCTGGTCGGCTCCCTGATCGTCGCCCGCACCTGGCAAGCCACCACCGCCCGCTCCCGCCTCCCACAGCACCAGCGTCCCGACGCCTCCCTCTACATCGACGAAGCCCACAACTTCCTCAACCTGGCCTACCCGCTGGAGGACATGCTCGCCGAGGCACGCGGCTACCGGCTGTCCATCACCCTGGCCCACCAGTACCTGCGCCAGCTCCCGCGCGAGTTGGAGGAAGGCATCTCCGCCAACGCCAGAACGAAGATCTTCTTCAACGCCTCACCCGAGGACGCCCGGCACCTGGCCCGCCACACCGCGCCCCGGCTGGCCGAAGGAGACCTGTCGAACCTGGGCGCCTTCACCGTCGCGGTCCGCCCCGTTCTGAACGGCGCCGAAGCGCCCGCGTTCACCGCGACCACCACCAAGCTGCCACCGAAAATCCCCGGCCGCGCCGCCACCATCCGCGCCGCGGCGAACAACTCGAACGCCACCACGACACCGGACAGGCACCCCCACCAGCCGGAGCCGGGCCCGGATCCACGACGCCTCGCCTGACGAGAGCCAGCCACCCACACGCCCCGCCGGCCCACCTCACGAGCACGGAAAGGCACCGGCGCGTCGCGTCTCCCACCCACGAACGTCAGGAGTGCCCTTCATGATCCACACCTATCCTCGCCGAAGCCCCCAACGCAGCCCCCGTCCCGGCAGGCTCGCCCCACGCCTGGCCGTCAACGGCCAGCATCTCGCCCGCATGGCCAGGCGGCTGACCGCCCGCGACCGGTGGCTGGCCCGCCTCGTGCACGAGCACAAGGTCCTCACCGTCCACCAGATCGTGCAGGCAGCCTGGCCGTCCCGCCGCGCCGCCAACGACCGACTCATCGAGCTCTACCAGTGGCGCGTCCTGGACCGCTTCCAGCCCCTCACGGCCAGCGGCTCGGCACCGATGCACTACGTCCTCGACGTCGCCGGAGCCCACGTCCTCGCCGCCGAAGACGGGAAGGACCCCCGCCAGCTGTCCTACCGACACTCAACGGCCATCGGCATCGCCCACTCCCTGCTCCTGCCCCACACCCTCGGCGTCAACGGCCTGTTCACCACCCTCATCGCCCGCGCCCGCCAACCCCACTCACCCGAGCGGTTGACCGCCTGGTGGTCCGAGACCCGCTGTGGCCGGCACTTCGGCGACATCGTCCGCCCCGACGCCTACGGCCGTCTCGACCACCAGCTCACCGGGACCGTCGAATGGTTCCTCGAATACGACCGCGGCACCGAACCTCTCGCCAAGCTGGCCAGCAAACTCGACCGCTACCACCAGCTGGCCCGCACCACCGCAGTCACCACCCCCGTGCTGTTCTGGCTCCCCAGCACCCGACGCGAAGCGGGCGCCCGCACCGCACTCGCGGCAGCACACCAACGCCTGCCCAACCCCGCCCTGGTCCCGGTCGCCACCACCAGCCCCGACGCCGCGCCCGACCAGCCGACCGACCCCGCCGCCGCCCGCTGGCTCCCCCTCACCGACACACCCACCGGCGTGCACGGACGCTTCCCGCTGGCGGAACTCACCCGCGCCTGGCCCCACCTGCCGGCGGTCGCCCCCACTTCGGGATCCACCGCGGACCTCACCCCACCCACCGCCCTGCAACCGCCGCCGCCCATGCCCCCAAGCCGCTGACCACCCCCGCCGCACACGCGCGAACGACTCAGGTGGTGAACTCCGTGCTCAAGTCCACCCTCGCCTTCCTCTCCGGCATCCTCCTCCTCGTCGCCCTCGCGGCGGCCGGAGCCGTCGGCGCGCTCTCCTCACTCACCGGACAGCCCGGCGCCCGCCCCAGCCACACCGCCATGGAAGACATCCCGGGCGAGAACTACACCCTCTACACCCAGGCAGCCGCCACCTGCCCCGGCCTGGACTGGAGCATCCTGGCCGCCATCGGCAAGACCGAATCCGACCACGGCCGCTCCACCCTCCCCGGCGTCACCAGCGGCACCAACCACGCCGGCGCCAAGGGACCGATGCAGTTCCTCCAACCCACCTTCGACGCCGTCGTCGCCGAACACCCACCACCACCCGGCGGCGCGAACCCGCCCAGCCCCTACAACCTCCACGACGCCGTCTACGCAGCCGCCGCCTACCTGTGCGACTCCGGCGCCCGCGACGGCCACGACCTCACCGGCGCGATCTTCACCTACAACAGGGCCGACTGGTACGTCGCCGACATCCTCGCCCAGGCCGCCCACTACGAAAGCCCCACCACCATCGGCGGCACCACCGCCACCAACCCGGCCGCCCTACAAGCCCTCAACTACGCCGAAGGCCAACTCGGCCTCCCCTACCTCTGGGGCGGCGACGGACCCGCCGCCGGAGAAGACGGCTTCGACTGCTCCGGCCTCACCCGCGCCGCCTACCAAGCCGCCGGCATCACCATCCCCCGCGTCGCCCAAGACCAATACAACGCCGGACAGCCCGTCACAGAAGACCGCCTCCAACCAGGCGACCTGGTGTTCTACGGAACCCCCACCAACATTCACCACGTCGGCCTCTACATCGGAGGCGAACACATGATCCACGCCCCACGAACAGGGGAGCTCATTCAGATCTCCCCCTACCGATATCCCGGAGACGACTACGCGGGTGCCACACGCCCTGCCGAATAGGGATGACGTAGTTTCCCGTCGGAAACGACGGTGTCCCACCATTATGTCAACTACCTGTCACACCGCCGGCAAACCCACAGGTCGTGCGTCCCACCGGATTGTCGGCCCCTCGACCAAGCCCGTCTGGTCCGAGGTTTTCGACAAGTCGGTGGGACGAGGCCCCGACAAGACGACGCGACACGGGATCATCCGCCCAGGTCAGACGAACGCCGACCGGCAAATCAAACGAAAATTTACAATCTATGTAGTGTAGAGAGGGGTTTCGCTGCTCGCGCGAGGGCCGGCATTCGCGGAGTTCCGCTGCTTCAGCTCAGTGGGCCTTCTCGTAGGCTTCCCGCACGTTGGCGGGTACCCGGCCGCGCTCGTTGATCTCGTAGCCCTCCTCCTTGGCCCACTGGCGGATGGCAGCCGTGTCCTGGGTCGGTGCGGGTGACTTGGCGCCTGTCCCGGCGCGCTTGGTCCGGGGCAGCTTCCGGCCGCTGTCCCTGAAGGGCTGAAGTGCTTCCAGCAGCTTGTCAAAGCTGTCCGGAGAGAGGTCGATCTCGTAGCTCACCCCGTCGAGGCTGAACGTGTGGGTAGTGACCTCACTCGACTCTTCCTGGGTGAGGTCATCGGTGTAGATAGTGACAACTTTCTTCGCCATGATGGGGAGTATAGGGCCGTTGGAGTGGTGCGGTGACCCTTCCGCATTGCGTCGCAGCCCGTTGGACAATGCTGCGAACGTCGGTATCTCCTCCTTCGGGAGACCTCCGGAGGAAGGTGATGTCCAGACGGACGGGGTCGGCGGATCGGCCCGCGCTGGAGGTAGTCAGAGGACGAGCAGCAGACGGCTCCCGGGCGTAGGAGGTCGGGGCCAGGCGTCCCTCGTGAGCTGTGCCGCGCTCCCAGTGCTCTTGGCATCGTGGGTAGGACCTTCCCCCGTCGACTGTGCGCCGCGCGGTGCTGTCAACGGCTCGACACACTCGCGTAAGGCGTTGACACGCTCACACTTCTCCCTCCTCAGCCTTCGGCTGGAAGTCGGAGATCGAACGTCGTTGTCGTCGGAGATGTCGGAACGACCCGCAGCGACGGAGGCTCCTTCTGTCCGGCCGTGACGGTCGTCGCGGCGTTGGAGGTCTCGGGGTGTGTGTGGTGTTCGCCGGGTGGCTGCTGGTCGGGGCGGACCAGGCGGTAGACGGTGGGCTTGGCGCCCCGGCCTGTCGCCGTGGTGTCCTTGAACACCTCGACGTCGTCCATCCGATCGACGGTTTCCTTCAGCGAGCCGGCGGTCACGCGGGTCCCCAGGGCCCGGAGCATGATGGTCGACGTGGCCTGGCCGGCGTGGCGGTGCAGCGTCTCCCGGATCAGGTCAGGGAGGCTCTTGACGACCCGGGAAGAGCCGCCCGTGGCTGCCTCCGTCACCAGCTTCTCCACGGATGCCATGCTGTACTGCACGAACGTCCACGCGGCCTCGACGGCGGTCTTCCCGATCCGCGTCTTCTGCTCCGCTGCGGTCAGCACCGCCGCCACTCGGGCTACTTGTTCCGCGGAACGCTCCATGTAGCAGGACAGGTGCTCCGGCATGGCGATCATGCGGTCCTCAATCTCCGCGCGCAGCTCGTCGAAGCGCTGCCCGGCCTGAGCGGTGAAGCCGATCACCCGCTTGCGGCTGGTGGCCCACTGATACGCCTCCGTCAGCGCCCGCGTCTCGCTGATCGTCGGCCGGTGGTTGTAGGGCAGCATCTTGCTGCCCTCGACCAGCACCGGCAGCACACGATTGAACGTGCCGCCCAACGCCTCGGAAGCCGTCACGTAGGTGGCCCACTCGCCCGGGGTGATGTGGGCGTGGAACCCCAGCAGCGGGCGCTGGACGATCTGGGAGCCGTTGTTCTTGACCTTGGTGGTGTTACTGATCGACCCGCCGTCCCACGCGGCGCGCAGCTGCTGGCTGAAGGTCGGGCAGCGGCGGCTGCGCTTGAGCACCGACGCCCACTCCTCCTCGATCACCAGCGCCCGGCCGTCGACTCCGCTCTCGCTCCCGGCTGTCTCCAGCTCCAGCTCCCACAGGTGGTTGACCAGGCTCGGCCCGGAGGAGATCCCGGAGACGACCCGGGCCCCGAGGAAGGCGCCGATCGACGGGTCGAGCAGCTGCCGGGCGGTGCGTAGCGCGTAGCCCTTGCGACCGATCGCGGATCGTCCGGCCAGCACGGTCCACACGGTCACCGGCCGACCGGTGTCCATCTCGACGTGCCCGGCCAGCGCCGCGGAGTACAGCGCGAGCGTGGCGGCGTAGATGCCGATCGGGTCGGCCTCGCTGTGGGGAACCGCGGCGTCGACGGCCGAGCCGATCGGGCCGTACGTCATCGCCTCGAAGCTCATGAATTCATTCCTTTCTTGATGATGGCGGCGAGGATGGCGCGCTGTTCGCCGATGCCTCGGGACCCGTGCAGCGGGGTGTGGGCGTCCGGCCAGACCTGCCGGGCCAGTTCGGCGTAGGCGCGGCCCACGACGAGGGTCACCGTCGCGTAAGCCACCCCCAAGCCGGGCCGCCTGACAGCGACGTAATGAAAAGGAACCTTCCGGGTCCGCCACGCGCAGGCCGAAGCGCTCAATCTCCTTATCCAGGCGGACCAGCCCGTACCGGACCGACAACACGAGGAGCAACCCGCCGTTGACGGTGAGGGCTTCAGCGGCCCGGCCGGCCGTGCGGTGGTGCGGAGGCGCGTGTGCGGGAACTCGTCCCCGAATCGGGGCGTCCTTTGATTCAGGGACGAGTTCCTGGCTTATGGCTCCTGCGAAGTAAGGTGCGCCGCGTCGTTGGGCAGAGCCTCTTGTACAAGCTCGGATACCCGGCGCGCGAACTCTCGTAGGTCGGTGGGAGAACCCTCGATCGCGAATGCCGAAGCCCACGGGTTGCCGATCACCAGCGCGTAGTTGCCGCTGTCAAGGTCCAGGCCGGACTCATCCCGGTCTGACTCGGGCGAGACGATCTCCAGATCGGTGTCGGCGCCGTCTACTTCATATCGCTTACTCACGGCGCCACCCGGTTCTTGGGCGTTGCCGGGAGGCCCGAAGCGCTGTCGTCCAGCACCACGGCATCTCCGACATCGACTCGGAGCGGCACGGTGCCATCACGCCGGACGAGTCGCGCCTGGGTCGTATCCAGCTCGACGCCGTGCCGGATCGCGCCTGCACCCTGGTAAGCCACGACGGCGGCGTTCGCCGCCTTCCGCTCGGCCTGCTCGGCGACCGGGTCATAGCTGGCCGTGGTTCCGGCGTCGTGGAAGTGCGCGGCGAGGGCGGTCGTACGGGCGCGTCCGTCCGGCAGCCACGCGTTGTCGGCTGCGTGGGCGGTCATCTCTGCATGGTCTTGTGCGAACCGTTGGACACAGGTCACGAGCTCACCTGCCGGGGGTGGCTGTCGTGCTTGGTATTCGTACGTGGACTCGGATCGTGGCGAAGAACGGTGTTCTGGTCTCGGGGTCTGTCCCTTCGACGGTGACCGCGCGGCGATACATGGCGGTCTCGTCGATCCGCAGTCCGGCGACCGAGTCCTGGTCGGGGAAGCAGTCTCCGTCGAAGTGGTCGAAGATGGACGGGACCAGCAGGCGCAGGAAGTCGTCAGGCGTCACGGGTCGGCTCCTTCATGGCGGCGGCTGGGGTGTGCAGGGTTAGGCCCGACCGGTAGGGGATGACCGGGCCCTGCGGGGTCCACCGCACGCCGGTCACGTACTCGTTGCTGTAGCGGTCCGGCTGGACGCTGGCGACCGTCCCGACGCGCTCGGGCTCCCGCCCGTGCGTCACCAGGTCACCCACCGCGAACGGCGGCTCGGACATGTTCAACTCTCCCTTCTCGACTGCTTCGTCGAAGGCGGCCATCACCGCCCGCGGGACGCGCCCGCGCGCCGCGACGCGGTATCCGTTTCTCTGCGCCCATGCGCGGGCCGCCTGGACACGCCAGGACCAGGTCAACACCCGCTCCTGGACCTTCTTCTCGCGGGCGACCTCGGCCTGGTCCGCTTCTCGGCGCGCGGCCCGCACCGCGATTTCAGCCATCTGGGCTTCGTGCTGCTGCACCATGGCGTAGAGCCGGTACTCCGGCGGGGTCGGCTCCGAGTCGTCTCCGGGCTCGCGCAGACCACGGGCCACCATCACCGCCCGCACGTCGGCGGGGTCTGCTGTCGGGGCGCGGGAGCCCACCAGACGGGGGTCCGAAGGCTGCACTCCAACAACACCTCCTTCGTCTCGATGTCCCACACCTCGTACCGGCCGTCCCCGGTGTAGGTGACTGCGGCGAGCCGTGCCGGACCCGGCGTGTTCGATCGTTTCCCGCCTTTTCCCCCGAACAGCAGGGTCTTCTGCTGCTTGGCATTGACCCCGGGAATTTTCCATAGTTGCCCGTTCGTCCATTCGTCGAACGGGAGGCGGTCATCATGGTTCTTCATTTCTCCATCCTGTTTTCTTTCTCTGGTCGAGAATTCATGGGAATCATCGATACGTCAGATGAGAACTGGTGCGCGTCAGGCGGGTGACGGGGTCACCGCCGCGCCTTGGACGTCGACGTGCAACGGCACGGTGCCGTCAGGGAGGAGGATCTGGGTGTCAGCCGTGTCCAGGTCGACGGACACGTGCACGGCGCCCGTTGCGGGGTTGAGATAGGCGAACACCATCACCCCAGCGACCTCGATGCAGGGCAGGTCCTCGTTTCCGGTCTGTGGGTGGAACACCGCGTTGTGGTTCGCCTCAGCACATTGCTCCGGAGTGAGGAACCCAGTTGTCGGACAGGATGACGCGCGTGACGGGCCGGACGGGATCTCCTGTTCGAACAAGTCGTATCCCTCGTCCGGCAGCCGGTCGCGGTCGGGGCCGTAGTAGAGGCGAACGGCTTCGCGGGCGTCGGAGAGTGGATCGTCGGGGACGCCGTCGCGACCCGCGACGGTGTCCCATGCCAGGTCGACGTAGCCGGCGAGGTCGACGTACGCGGCGTTCTCGTCCGCGTGAAGCGTCACCACATCGTCGTGGCGATCGAAGCGGCGCAACACCCACACCGTGTCCCGGCGGCCCGGCTGGACATGGGGCGCCCACCCGGCGGGGAGCGACTGGCCAGCATGCTCAGCGTCGTTTTCGCTCGCACGGCCGAGTGCACCCTGCTTCCCACCGGAGCGATGGGCAGCCTCCGCGTTCTCTGCCAGGACCTCTCGCCAGATATCGCCGTCCGGCCAGTGTCCGACCGACACGCCGCCCTGTTCGTTCAAGGACAGACCCACCACGGGAGTGGCGTCCTCCCGCTCGACGACCACCTGCTCGTTCTCGTCGACGTCGATTTCGCAGAGAACCTTTCCACACGAGATCAGTCTGAATATCACTGCTGCCTCCTCATGGTCGACATGATTCGATAACGGCCTTCTCGACCGGCACACCAAAGGGGTGGTTGGCCGTGCTGCGGGATGTGATGGCGTGGCGGTGAGGTCGCCCACGGACGAGGTCAACACGGAGGTCGATCAGCCTTCGGCCTGCCCGTGGTGGCGGGACAATCGGCGCGGTGGCAAAGTGTCCAAGCCCGCGCTGCCGCGCGACCGATGCCGTCGTCGGGCGGTGATCAGAGGCGGGGTCCGACGATGCCGCTCAACGCGCGGCGTTGCCATCGGCGCAGCGCAGACGCGCCCCCTGGCGACGATCGTTGGACGGCCCCGTTGCCCGACGCGGAGCATCCCGCACACGCGATCGTTGCGGTGGGGTGGGAGCCTGAGGTCTCAGACGGCGGGTGGGGGGTGGTCCTCGTCGTGCTGCGTCAGGGCGCGAAGCAGGGTCGCGCCCGGTGCTCGTGGGCCCGGAGTGACGGCGACGGTGAAGACTTCGGGGTCGTCGAAGACGGGTTCGCCGCTCGGGCGTCGGGTGTAGGGCACGATGCCGTAGTCCACGCCCTCGGTGACGTCGCAGGCGGTCCAGGTGATGGCTTCCTGCTCGCCCGCGCGCAGCGGGTGGTTGGACACGGCCCGTGCGGAGATACCCTCCGGTGTCTCCAACCAGACCTGGGGTACCGCGAAGACCCACCGTCGGGCGTTGAGGGTGCGGGCGTGATCGGCCACGCGGTTCTCGAACGCGGTGGCGGTCCGCTCGTCGCGCAGGTAGTCGTAGTCGGAGAGGGTCAGCGTCCGCTCGCCGGCCAGGGTGACGATGGCGGGGCAGTCGCGGGCCCGGATGGCCTGCTCCAGCCGGGCGACGACGGCGTCGAGCAGGTCGAGCGTCGCCTCATTCACCGGCCGTGTCGCCTCCGGAGCGGATGTCCTGCCGCTTGTAGTCGTGGTAGGCGCCCATGATCTCCACGGAGAGGCGGTCCCCCAGATGCGACAGATACAGCAGGGTGCGTGTGATCTCCGCGCGCTGCTGGCGTGCTGCCCTGGTCGGCGCGTCGTCCGGCTCGGACCCGTTGAGCTTGTTCAGTTCGGCGAGCAGGTGCTCGGCGACTTCCACGGCCTGGTCCAGGTTGATCCTCACCGCACGCCTCCTTAATCCCCGGAGGGCAGTCTGCCGCATCCACGGCGGTAAACCGACCCAGGCGGACCGCTGCGCGACGGGTGCGCCGCCCACGGTCGGACGTGCGTGACAACGCGCCGTGGCTGCGGTCAGGTGAGGTGGAGGTAGGGGCGGGTGGTGTCATCGAGGTCACGGTCGCGGCGGGGCAGGGGCGTGGGGTCCGCCAGCGCGCCGCAGAACGCCGCGAGCAGGGCGCGAGGGACATCGGCGGTGAACTCGGCCCGCCACAGGACGGGTTCGTCCACGTCCACGGCGACCGCCGCGCGCCAGGCGACCAGGTGGGAGCGTTGCCAGTCCTCCACGAACTCGGGTATGGCACGGCGCAGGAGGGTGGCCTGCCCGCCGGGGGCGGTGTAGCGCACGCCCCGGTGCGTGGAACGGGACCGCCAGCCAGCCTCGATGAGCACCGCCGCGGCCTGCTGGTCGCCCGCCGCCGGCTGGCGCTCGGTGTCCTCGTGGTCCTCGTCGGCCTCGGGCAGCGTCAGAGCCGTCGTCGCGGCGGCGATCAGTTCCACCGGGCAGCGGATCGTGAAGGTGGCATGCCACCTGGCGGGGCCCGCGGTGGCATCACGTCCCCACACGTGCCACAGCCGGTGCAGCTCGTCCGAATGCGGAGGGGTCTCCAGGTGTTCCTCCGGCAGGTAGGCAACGCAGCGGTCCTGCTCCGGTGAGAGGTAGCGGAGGGTGTCGCGATGGTCGGTGAACGACCACCAGCCGCCGAGTTCCAACGGCTCGGTCACCGAGCGCAGATTGCTCCCGGGTCCGGCCAGATACCGTGGCACGACGTCGCGGTAGCCGGCCCCTCCCTCCGGGAATGTCATCGCAGATACGGGCATAACATGCTCTCCTCACGTGATAGGGATCAAAGGACCGCACCACCCGATCGACAAGACATCTCGGGATCGACAAGGCGCCTCCGGGCGGCGCCCGCCCCGGAGCCCCGGCGCGCCGGCGACCAGTGGTCTCGGAACGGTCCGGCTGTGTGCGCGTGCGTGCCCCTTCCGGGTGAAGCCACGTGGACTGGGGGCTCGCCGCTCGCCGCCTCGACGCGGCTCGCGGGTCGTTTCAGCGGTCGCTGTCCGGGCCGTTCGGGACGCGGTAGTGGGCGGTCAGCAGGCGATCGGCGACGGTGGCTGGCGCGGCGGCGAAGCACACGGCGTCCTCGCCGGCCGGTGAGGTGGTGATGTCGATGCCGCGCCCGGCCGGGGTCTGTGCGGTGGCTGCCACGGCGGCGCGCAGCGCCCGGTCGTCCGCCAGCAGCAGCCGGCCGGGGCTTCGGGGCTCGGTGCGCAGCCGGGCCAGCGCGATGCTTCCGGGCCCCAGGAATCCGCAGTCGTGGGCGTAGCGCAGGCAGGCGTAGGTCAGGACCACCCGGGGAGCCGTCGCGCCCCGGAACCGGTGCACCAGCAGCTCGCTTCCCCTGCTGCTGCCGCGTCCTGCCGTGGTGCCGGGCCGCGCACCGTCAGCCCGGGAGGGCGCGGACAGGAGCCCGAGCTGGCGGAACGGGTTGCTCACGAACTCTTCCACCTCACCTCCGGACGGCCGCTCCCGCTGGTGCGGCGTGGTGGCGTACATGGCAGTCAGCGCGGTGATGTCGCGGGAGACGCGGCGGTCAGCGGGGCGGGGCCAACCCGTGGTAATGGCGGCGTTCTGGACGGCGGTGCGCAGCTCGCTGTGCGTGAAGCGCGAGCTCGGCCAGTGCCCGAACAGGAAGCGGAAGGTGGGCACGCGGCACGGCCGCGCGCTCAGCAGCCACCAGTGGAGCAACCACAGCGTGGCGGGGTCCTCCAGGTAGGGGTCGGCGCCTTCGTCTTCGTTCAGCAGCCAGGTTCCCCGCCGGGTGGGGCGGGCCAGCGTGTGCCGGCCGACGCGCTCGTCCTCGTCGATCAGGCCGAAGGCTCGGGACCAGAACCGCAGGGCGGGCACCATGGACGATCCCACGCCCAGCGTCACAGGAGCATCGCGGCGCGAGAAGGCCAGCGGATCCTCGCGCAGCGCGGCGTGGGCCTTCGCCAGCCATCCGTGGCGCGGCGGGTATCCGTTGTGCCGCGCGAACGCCGGGAGACAGCCGGCCAACGGCGCGGTCGCGTCCGGCTTCGCCTCGGCCTCGGGATCGTGGGGGCGGCTCACGTGCCGCGTCCCGTCCGGCGTGCCGGGTCGTCGTTCTCGTAGCGGATCATGGCGTCTACATACGACTGGTAGCGCTCGGCGTCGGGCCACGTCCTATCGAATCTGGCCCAGGTGCCGTCGTTCCTCCGGTACACCGCGTCCTTGGGTGCGTCGTCGGCGCGGGCTTCGTCGCACCTGTCCTTGATGTAGGAGGCGTAGGAGCCCATCGCCGCGCTCCAGGCGACGATGTACCGGTAGCCATGATGGTCGCGCGGATTCGGCACGTGGCTGATAGTTCCACCATAGGGGCCTCGAAAAGGCTCCCTGGGTTTTGATCGGTCCGTCATGTGCGCTCCTTCTGATACAGCTTCGTATTCAGCCACGCGTCATAGTCGTCAGCACTTTGTCCATGAATGCGCTCGTAAGCCTCCAGGTCCAGAGATGCGGCGACGTCCTCGTCCCAGCTTTTCGAGAACAATCGTTTGTAGATTCGGAAGTAGAGGCACACTGCGCCCTCAGGGAGGGGAGATGCCGTGCTGGCCGCTGACAGGGTTGCCAGCTTCTCAGCGTCCGTCGCCACACGCGTGTCTTCCCCGAGGGCGACGCGTTGCAGAATCTCTCTGCAATGGGCGCGATAAAGGCGCTCTGGCGTCACGAGCGGCCGGTTCGGGCGAAGTAGTCGCCAGCTGTTCCAGATCGGTCCTCGACCTCTTTCGCCGTGCCGTTCCTGGGCGGACTGTATCTCCTGTTCTGCCCATTCCATGTGTTCCACAGGAATGATGTTTGCGATGTTTTGAAGTAGGCAGGCGAGGTCTGACTTGTCTCTCGTCATGTTTCACCGATTTTTGGAGAAGAGTCGAAAAGGGTGAGCCGTTCGACCGCGAGGCGTGTTCGTAGGGGCCGATCCGTCGGTGGGTCATCTGAGAGGTGGCAGACCTGCGTGGTGGTCGAGCACTGACCGGGCGGAGATCGGCGTCGTCACCCTTGAGGGAGGGAGCCCTGAGTCCAGGGCGCGAGCTTGACTTGGTGGCGTGCTGGCGGCGTTCCCGTGAGTGGTGCGGTCAGCAACAGGTCAAGGATTCGCTGTGGCTGTGAGAGTTCTACTCTCGTGCTTGCGTTTGTTGGTGCGGCTGGGGCAGAAGAAGGGTGCATGTCAACTCTGGGGATACAGGATGAGAGCGGACACGGCGGTCGCGGGTATCCCGTTCGGATAGACGGTGCGGAGTTCAGGTTGTTGCCGAAGCTGCTCAGGGATGGGATAGACGTCGCCCAGGAGTTCATCCGAGTCGTACATTCCTTCTGCTATCTCGAACAGCGGCGAGTAACGGTTCCCCTCGCTGTCGGCAGAAAGGACGACGATGGTGTCCCCCGGGACATCTCGCATCAGAGTTCGCAACTCTGCGACGGTCAGCGGAGGAACGGTCTTGGTGTCGGGCATTCTCACAGCCTCCTGTGAATACTGAGAATGGTGTGCGGCGTTGGGTGATAGCGATGCGAGCCGCCAGCAATCACCGGGGTTGGGGTAGGGGCTCAGGATTCGGAAGGGCCGGGAATACGCGTGCTCGGCATGGCGAGCAGCTGGGTGCTGGAATGGGGATCGGCCGCCACTCGGTCGGCGGCGAAGAACCGGCGTGCGGCCAGCTCGGCGCTGGACGCGTCGGGAGCGGTGACCTCATAACTGGCCAGTGCCGAGTCATAGAGGGTGAGCCACAGGTCGGAGTGGAGGGACTCGTCAGCCGGGGTGGGGAAGATTGCCAACACGACCATCCGCCAGCCGTGGTCGTCGAACGCCACTGTCCACTCCTGTGATCCCGCTGGCGGGTAGCCATGGTGCGCCATGTCCCGGAGCAGCGCGTGCAAGCGGGGGTGGTCGTCGTCGGTGTGCTCCGTCCACGGCCAGGGTTCGCGGCCCAGTCGGTACCAGTCGTTCGTGTCGGGCTCGACCCGGGCGAGGAGCTGGCCGCGCTCAGGGCTGGCCAGCGGGGCTCGGATCTCGGCGACATCCCCGTTCAGGCGAAGCGTGGGGTGGCGAGGGTTCGCGTGTCGGATGATGTCACGCGCGATCTGATCGACTGCGGTGCGGGTGAACCGCGCTTCGGGCACACCGTTGAGGCGTTCGGCGGTGATCTCGGCAGGGTAGGGGCCCAGCCTGTGCGGCTGGCAGCCCACTACCGAGGTGAACCAGTCGTCATCGGACAGGGGTCGGTTCATGGGTCGGCACCTCCTTGTGGTGGTGACGTCAGGTGAGTCGTCGCGGTGGTAGGGCAGCGTGCCAAAAAGTGGCCGGTCGAGGGCGTTGGAAGGTCAGTCTGTGTTCGTTTTCATGAGAAGTCCCACCAGCCTCGGATGTCGTCAAGCGATTCGCCGTAGCACGACTCCACGACGTCGTTCATCGTCGCTTCGGGGACGTCGAGCACAGTTAGGGCGGCGTTGATCACCAGGGCCAACAGGTCCGTGTCGCGGTCGCCGAGGTCGAATTCCATCAGGACGAGATCCGCGCCCGTGTTGACGGCCTGGGAAATCTCTTCCCGACTGTAGGTTTCACTCACTGCTTCATCTCCTCGAAGCTGATCGTTAAGGGAATGACCGGTCAGTACCTGCGCAGTTTCTGATTGGTGCCAGTCGTGGGCGCATGCGACCAACCTGAATCACATACAGTCACGCGCAACCGATTGACACAGGAAGGCATGACGCGGCCTTCGCTCGTCAGATCGGATCGACAGAAGGTGGCCCGTCCACGGTGTCTCTGCCAAAGGGAGAAAGATCCATTCGCGTGGCGAACAGATCCTCCACAACACTCCGCGCCGAGAATGAGCCGTGGCGCCATTCGAGTTCCCATCGCCCGTCGCTGCCGATTACGAACGCATCGGATGCGAGCTGATGGCAGCGCAGGAGGGTCGCTGCGACAGCGACGTCATACCGATGCCGGGCGGTCTTGCAGAAGTACCATACAAAGCGCCGCTTGTTGTACTGAGAAGCCTGCCATGCATCGTCGTCGGGCGAGGGAGGGTGAGGCCATATCGCCAGCGCTTCATAGGCATCTCTTCCCTTGCCGTTGAACCTGATTCCCTCACGCGTGACCTCCGGTGATCCCTTCCCGTCAGGGCCGGCGAGCGGAATGCCGAGGTCCATGATGTGGTTCACGATGCGCCGGGTGTCGTTGACGATCTGTGGCCAGGCTGCGCGGAAGCTGTCCGTGCGCGGCGCATAGCTGAAATAGTGTGTGTATCCCATAGATTGCTGTCTCCTTTCTCGGATTTTGATCGAAGAACAAACAAGCCGGCGCTGCCACGGATGGCCCTGGGGATGGTCCGTGGGCACCGGAACCGCACGATCTGACCGGGGGACCCGAGACGGGCTGTGAACCGGAGGCTCGTGTTGTCGCGCGTGCTGTTGCGTCACGTTGCTGACGTCGCGGTCGGGCGAGGGGGTTGAAGGGGGGAGGGCCAGGCGTGGGGGTGGGAGGAGCGTGTGCTGGTGCCAGCGATGTGGTCGGTGTGGACGACCCACGTGACGGCCTGCACCGTGCTGGGGAGTTCGCCCAGTCGCCGTGCCGCTTGGCGGTAGCAGTCAGCCAGCAGCGCGTACCGGCGCGCGTTGGAAAGCCCGCGTTCCCGGCTGCCGTAGGTGCGGCCGACGGCCACGTCGTGGGCGTGCCGGTCGATGACAACCGCCTCGTCAGTGGTCGGGTCAGCGATGCACCAGAAGAACTGTCCCGTCTTCCGCGTCATCGGAAGCACCTGAGCCGGATCGGCTCCCGCCGCGATGGCCGCAGCCTTGGTCAGCGCGTCCTTCAGATGCCCGCGCGTCAGACCGTGTCCGCAGGCCGTGCGTGCCAGCGCGAGGTTGCGCTGCCAGGAGGTGTTGGCGGACAGGGCAGCGATCACCCCGGCGCCTGCCCGCGCGTCGCCGCCCGTGAGCTCTGCGGCCAGCTGGTGGGCTGCGGGGTACCACGCGCGTCCGCGCTGTTCCTGCTCGACGGTGGCCGACTGCCACACCCGCAGGATGTTGCGTACGAAGTGCCCACGCCGTCGCGCGGATACGTCAAGGGGAATCACGGCTTCATCCCTTCCAGGAACCAGTGGAAAGACGGCGAGCGCCGTGGAGTCCCGGGGGGACCGGCGGCGCCCAACCGATCAGGGCGTGAAGGGCGTGGGTGCCGTGGCGCGGGAGGCACGCGATGTCGCGCGAGGCGCCGGCACACCGATGGCATGTCGACCGTGCACCGATGCGGTGCCGCGTTGACGTGAGCTGGGACGGTGGGGCGCAACGATGCAGGCGCCCGGGGGGCGGCGCTCGGTACCGCAGCGCGTCATGCCGCCGGGGCGGCGCGTCCAGCCCTTCCCCGCCCGCGCAGGCCCGGTGAAGGCCGGCGCGGGCCGGGCTTTGCGGCATGCCCCTGTCCCGGGCGGGCCTGCCCGGGGTGGGCTCAGGCGGCGCGGACCAGGTCAGGGCGGTCCAGAACGGTCATGAGGGTGGTAAGGGTGGCGCGGTCGAGGTCATCGATGGCGCCGGTCACGGCGCGTAGCCCGTTGCGCTCGGGGCGGGTGGAGCCGCGCACGGACTGCTCATGGTGCGTCCACGTGTTCACGGCCTGGAGCACGCCGAACGCGGTGCCCTGCCACGGGGCGACGCGTTCGTCACGCGTCCACAGCCGGCTGAGAGTTTCCCGCTTGTTAGCTGCCAGCGTGCGCCCACGCCCCGGCGCCTCGGGGAGCGCGGCGTGTGCGTCGAGGAACTGCTGCCACTGGCGGTCGGTCACTGTGACCCGGCACAGCCGGGCCACCTCGTCGGAGAAGGAGTCGGCAACCTGGTAGACGAGGTTGAGAGCGTCGCGGGCCCGCATTACCTTCAGTGCCGAGCGGCGTGAGTGCTTGACCTTGATGGTCTGGCCTGCCTCACCGAGCGCGGCCGACATGGTGTTGTCGCACACCACGTTGGTGATGGCCCGCTTGTAGGTGGTGGCCAGCGAGCCGTCAAAGCTCGTCGCGGCCAGCAGGTGCGGGCGGAAGGTGACTCCCTCGGGGGTGACGACGTTCTCTGGCACCTCCACGCTCACCCAGGCGACCGCTCCGCCGCGCAGCAGCCCGGCGGAACCGATCGAAAGCTCGCCGTCGAGCAGCATGGCGACCTTGTCCAACAGCCACTCCGCGTACGGGTGGGGTTCGTAGCCGGTGCCGAAGTACCCCAGTACCCGGCCGGTGTCGCTGCGGCAGAAGGCCACCTTCTCCTCGTCCCGTTCGGGCTGGCCGGTGCGCGGGTTGGTCACGTAGACGTCGCTGGGCACCGCCTCCCAGTGGAACAGTCGGTGGTGGACGCTCTCGACCGGGATCGGCCCGACGTAGTGGTTGGGCTCGCTGCCTTGCAGGCCACGGTGGTAGTGCCAGGCCGTTCCCCGCTTCTCGGTGAATCCGATCAACGTGTTCTGATTCAGCCATTCCAACGTTTCCCTGGACATGCCGAATCCCCCTTCTCAGGAGTGATGGAAAATGGTGTTCATGAGGCAGGAACTCTACGAGCCGCGACGGCAGCCGCGTATAAGGGAATAGCGGAGCCGCTGGGGCATTGGATTGTCCCTTCGTATGAATACGGCGGCGTAGACGGCCCGATCGTCGATCCCTCGGCTAAATCTATTCCGTGACGCGCCGGACGGCGCCGGATCAGGCCGTGGGAAAAGGGGTAGTGGGGTAGCGGAGCCCGCCTCGAACGAATTGCCCGACCGCTCGGTTCGGCCTCCATGGGGGGCAGCCCTCGAACTGCGACATGACCCGTGCGCGTGGGTGCCGGGCGGTTCGGTGTGCCCGCAACGGTTGTTGTGGACGGTTAGAGCGTGAGTGCGTCGGCGAGTTCGCAGACGGTGGCCGTCGTGCTCAGGCGTACGCACCAGTAGTGGATGTCGGGGCCTTCCGGCGGACGGAAGACCCAGCCGATCTCCGGGACACGACGGAGCCAGTACGCCGCGTCACCATCCGCGATCGCGACAAGCGCGGCTTCCACGTCACCGGCCACGTCGCACCACCCGCACGGGTCACCCGTGGCGTCGAAGTGGCACTCGATACAGCGTTCGTAGAAGTCGTCCTGTACGGCCCGCAGTTCCGCGCGCAGGAACTCCACGGCGTCGTCAAGGTCACCCACGCACGCCGGAGCCGTCTGCGGCAGGCATCCGGGGATGTTGCTACCGACGTGAAGATGCATCGCTCTCATCACCCCTGCCCGACGATCTCGACGTCGTCCAACGGGCACTCCGGATTGTTGATCGCGAAACCCTGCGTGATGTCCTGGTCGTCCTCGATGATCTGGAGGGAGTAGCCGAAGGTGGACAGCACGCCGCTGGCGGCGGACTGTTCACCGAACCGCGCGATGTCGGCTGTGGCGGCGGTGCGCAGCGTGTCAGCGGCATCGTCGTAGGTGGCGTGAACGCCTATCAGGTCACCGTTCTCGCGCCACACGCGAAACTCCCGCATGGCGCCCGGGACTCGGGGCCCATCCATCATGTCCGTGACTCCGTTTCTTTACTTTCTCCCGTACGGCGTGCGACAGACCGTGGTCGCGGCGTAATCAGGCGTCGACATGGTTCTTGGATCACGCACGGTGGCGCGCGGACGCGTGCCCCCCGGTCGCCCGCTGGTGGCGTGGGACCGCATGGGCGCCCCGGCGCCGTGAGCAGAAGAAACGCCCATGCGCCACGGAATCCCGGAGGGAGACTGAAAAGCGGGCTCAGCGACCGCTGTAGGCCAGATCAGGCACGCCGTTGAGGGATTCCGGCCCCTCGAAGGTCAACGGCTCTGAAGCCATATGCTCCGCCCGTCGCAGCTCGCGGCGGATACGCTCCACCATGTCGGTCTCCACCGATTCGCTGATCTGCGGTTCCCAGGCGGCAGGTCGATCCCCGCAGCCGGCGCGGACGCACAACTGCGCCATGTGTACCGGATTTATCTCAGAGCCCACGTTCCGATAGGCAGTGTTTGGGTAGTCGTGTTCAAACCCGTTCTCTCCCCGGTACGTCGCAAGCGCCGTCCGGACCGTGGCGTGCGGCGCCTTGCTGAACACGGCCGCAAGAACATCCCGGTAGGCATGCCAGCAGGCATACGGCCCGTGTCGCCCCGACGCTGCCGTTCGCGCGCCCAGACCTCGACTGTCCGTCACGCGCAAGCGGGCCGTCACGGCGCCGCGCCCGGAGGAATGGGCATCCGCTGACACAGTCACGTTTCCCGCGTAGCTCCGGTATGAGACGACGTCCACGATCCTCCAGAAATCATTCAGGGAAACTCCGCGAATATACATGATCCTCCCTCGGTGTCGGCGGGTTCATCGCCTCCCAAGCGCAACCGCGCTGTGGTCGCTGGTCGCGCTTCTACTTGAATACGGCGACCGGGACGACCCGATCGTCGATCGCAACGCAACCTTTTTCAAGATTCTTTTTCTCCGCGCGCTTCGACACACGGAACATCGGTCACCGAACAGGCAATGCGCCCCGGGCACCACGGAAGGTCACCACGGCTCTCAGCTACATGGACGCGACAGCGCCTGATCTAACGAACGCATGTCAGAGAATCAACGAGAGTTTGACAGTGTCATCGTGTCGCCGAATCTGACCCGTCGGCGATCAACTTCCCACCTAGAATCGGAGGAGCGGCCAGCAGAACCATTGCACGGGCGCGCCAGCACGGATCGTGTGGCACGCATGCTGTTGCGGGTCTGCTGTGTGCCCTTCACCTGAATACGGCGGCGCGGGAGTCCCGATCGTCGATCGCGGTCCCCATCTCTTCAAAATTTCTTGTGCCGGGTGTTTCCGGCATGCGTGAGAGCCGAGTCGTCGTGACCCGGCTCTCACGCAGGAAAACGGTTACCGTCCGCGCGTGGACTCGTAGATCATGGCGTCACGTGCCGAGTCCAGTGCGGCACGCAATTCACGCCACTCCTCACGGGCGGCATCGCGGGTACGGCGCACCTTGTATCGGGAGTCACGCCGCCCGCCGTGGATCGCTTGCGCGGCGTGGCTGATGACCCCGGCCCGGTTGAGATCGCTCGCTTCGTTCCCAAGGCGCAGCATCACGCCGAGGGTGGGGAAGTCTGTCCCGTCCCCCCATGCGGTGCGGAAGATCGTTTCGCTCTGTCCGGCCAGGTAGGGGGTCACAGCCAATGAGGCCAGCGTGTCCGCGTGGGGCACGCCGCGCATGGTCTGTGCTCCGGGGATGGCGTCGATGGCGTCAGGCGCGACGTCGAGCCGGTACCCGTTCCGGCGGGCGGCATCCTTCACCGCCCACCTGTGCAGGGTCGTGCGGGTGATGACGATCACCCGTCCGTCGCGGCGCGTGTACTGCCACGCGGATGCCTCGCGGGTCTCCAGCCAGCATGCGGCAGCCTCACACGTGTCGATGATCTTGCCCAGCCGCTTGGCGAAGATCATCACGGCGTCCTGCGTCACGTCGTCGCTGACGTCGTCCGTGCCGTACCGCGCCCGCCCGCCCGGTGCGACCGTGGCGCTGCCGTTCATGCGCTTGCGTGACCGGGTGGAGTCAACAACACGGCAGTACCGACGTGCCAGATCCTGGAGGTCTCGGAAATCTTCGGGACGCACACGCGCCATATCTTCGGGCGCAATGTCCCAAATTTCGGTAACGTCGTCGCTTGTCGCTGTGGAAATCTGCTCTGCCATGAACGTACTCCGATACTTTCCAGACGCGCGCCCTTTGCGCTGCGCCTCAACGCCTTTCCTTTCTAGCGCATGTCCGAGCCCATGAGAACCCCGCGAGGCAGATAATTTCAAGATCTTTTCTGCGGTCGCCATCAAGATGGACGGGACGCGACGACAAAGGAAGCGCGCGCAGGGTGAACGGAGCCAGAAAAGGCATGCCGAACGACAAGGGCATTCCCGACCGGGCGGATACTAAAATAGAAATCCGGAGGCAGCGTAAAAGGAAACCGGGTCCACGCCCGCACCCACGCAGAACTATTGTTGACATACGTCTGTATGTACAGTCGGGCGTCACACGGGAAGGGGAAAAGAAGCAGCTGACCTGCGACAAGGTGCTTGTTGGGGGGTTCCCGTCTGGCGGGCACCCGGGTGGGAAGGCCGGTGGGTAGCGAGACGGGAAGCTGGAGGGGCGAGGACAAGTATCCGGGCTCGATCCTTCTTGTGGCCGGAAAACGTGGTCCTGTTCGACTCGACCGACAGGGGGTTCGGGCGAGAATTACGCCGTGCACTCAACCTCCACTCTGATTCGCCGAGATTTTGGTATCAGGGCACGCGTCTCAAAATTCGAAGCCAATGCCACGGCGGCCAGGGAGAGCGGGCGAGAGAGCCTTCGCCTTGCACCCTTTACCATCTCCTGAAGCCCCCTTTTTTCCTCTGTGGCGTGAGGTCATCAGAGAGTTCGGCCACGGGCGCCGGCCGCCTTCATCCTCCTCGAATTTCTCCCGCCCACGCGGAGATCGTGTCTCGCTCTCCCTTCTCGGTGCGCGGAGTCCACCGGGTCGCCGGGCAGGTGGCTGTCGCATGGTGCCGTGGCGACACGGGACTTCGGTCCCCCCGCCGATGCCTGCTGCCCTACGATCCGATAGGAATAGCGACTGGCGTGACACGCACAGTCACGATCGTCGGTCTCGGAAGGGGTGGGGAGGCCCGGTGGGTCTGATCATGGTGGGGGTGGCCGTCTACGGCGTGCTGCAGCTGGCGTTACTGTCCTGGCCGGTGCGTGCCTCGCGCGTCTCGACGATCCTCTTGGGGTTCGTCGTCGGCGCCTACGGGACCGGCGTGCTGGTGCTGGTCGTGACGTTGGCCTGGTGGCGGATCGGTGTCGAGGCCGGCGGGGTGCCTGAGGAGGTCTCCACCACCGTCTCCCGGCACGTGGCGCCGTTGGTTGAGGAACTGGCGAAGGTCTTACCGTTGCTGGTGGCCGGGTGGTTGGGGATGCGCCGGCAGTGGGGCGTGGCGGACTTCGTTGTGCTCGGCGCGGCGGTGGGTGCCGGCTTCGGGCTGCTGGAGACGCTGTTCAACCATCCACCGGACCCGGCGTCGTTGACGGAGATCGACGGCGGCTGGATGGGTCAGGCGCGGCTGAGTCTGACCGCGCCGTTCTACCCGTTCCCGAGCGAGGCGTTCACCTCCTGGCTGCCGTCCTCCACGGGCGTGGTCGATCTGGGTCTCGGCTTCGACGCCACGATCGGCACGGTGCGCCACGTGCCGTGGGGCATCGCTGACGGCCTGGCTGTGGGCCTGTTCTTCCGTGCCCGTGCCTGGCGCAGGAGCCTGGCTGTGGTCCCCCTGGCCGCCGCCGTCGCACACCACTGGGGCGTGAACAACCGTGGCGTCGAGGGTTTCCCCGGCTGGGCGGGGGACGTGGTCGCCGCCGCGGACGACGGGATGG
Source organism: Streptomyces sp. 4N509B (assembly GCF_052245655.1). Taxonomy (NCBI): domain Bacteria; kingdom Bacillati; phylum Actinomycetota; class Actinomycetes; order Kitasatosporales; family Streptomycetaceae; genus Streptomyces; species Streptomyces sp. 4N509B. The sequence goes on along the minus strand of NZ_JBQQBZ010000020.1, from coordinate 3,788 downwards.
TCGAGACCGCGACCTGCCTGCTGATCCTCGCGATGGTCATCGACTGGCGGCACCTGCGCTGGGGGAAGGCCACCGTCCCCGGCGTCCTCCTGGCCGGCGAGCACCGCCACCGCGTCGCCGGCCTGGCCGCCCCGGCCAACCGCTACCTCCCTCACACCACGCTGGCCGTGCTGCGCTTCGCCCGTGCCCGCCGCGCCCTCTGCTACGCCGCCGCGCGCACCCCGACCCACCGCCTGTCCGAGATCGAGCCGCTCCGCGCGGCGATCGCCGAGACCGCCGCGCTCATCGACAACGCCACCGTCCACGGCCACTGGGACACCGACCGCATCCGCTCCGCAGTCACGACCGGGCGGCGCGCCGCGCGCCGCGGCACAGCGCATTGGGTGCTGCTGGGCCTCTCGCTGCTGCTGACGCTGCCGTCCCTGCTCTACCTCGGCATCGGTAACTTCCCCTCCACCCGCGAGCTGGGCGAATGGTTCACCCGGCCGGCCGGCCTGACGCTCCTGTTCGTCACCGCCGTTGTCTCCCTCGCCCTCACGCTGGTGGTGCTGGTCTGGCTGATCCGCTCCTGGCGTTCCACGCGCGCCCAGCCGATCGGTGAGCCGACCGCCGCCCTCGGGCTCCGGCTCGCCGCCGCCGTCGGCGGGCTGCTCGCGGGCAGTTGGCTCCTGTTCATCCGCCTGACCGGCACCGCGCTCGACGAGGAGGTCCTCGACACCGAGGCCGCCTCGCTGTTCGCCGCGCTGGACGAGCTCCTGTTCGGCTTGAGCCTGGCCCTGTTCGCGGTCGGCCTGTTCGCGCTCTTCCCGCCCGCAGGCGCGGGAGCGTTGGCCCTCGTCGGTGGCGGCACCGCTGGAAGCGGTGCCGCGATCAGCGCCAACCTCGGCGGTTACGCCATCGCCGCCGGCATCCTCGGCGGCGGAACCACGATCGCCCTCAACGAAGCCAACAGCGGCAGCGGCCCGCCCCGCAGTAGCGGCTCAACGAGCCCGCGAGACGTGCACAACGCGGTCCGCAAGGGAGAACGAGACAACATCGATGAAGCAGTCGTCTGGAGAGACGGCGACATGTACATCAACAGCAACAACGGGAACATGATCAAAGTCCTCGACAAGGGAGACGGCACCTCCGATATCGTCATCAAGGACGCCTCGAACCCGAGCGGTCAACCGATCACGAGATTCAATGCACCTAACAACTACGTCCAGAGGCGAGTGGACTCGGGAGAGTGGTTCTGATGGCTGATCATATTCCTCCTCCCTCGCGAGACGACGTGGCCGCCCGCTGGAGAGCCCTCATCGACGGAAACATGACCCGCGAAGACATCCACGCCTGGGCGGCACAGTGGGTCGGCAACGTCCCCATCAGCGATCCCATGGTCGACACCGCACTTCTCTATCTGCACGGATTCGGGCTCACGGTCGGCCCAAACCCATCTCATCCGACAGACCGAACCGGCGACGACTATCTGCACTCCGACCAGGACATCGTTCTGGCATTTGAGCGCTGGCAAGCCGATTGCACGAAATACGACACCGACCCGGAACGATTCCGTCGCGAGAAGCGGGCGGCTGCCCAGGCATATCTCGAACGGGAACGACGAGAAAAGGGCACTGGCTGACATCCCACGCCGACACTCCGGGGCCACCGCAGTTCATCGCCATCGAGGCCCGGTCAAGGGCCCCGCTCTGATCAACGGAGCCGCGAGGGCCCGTCGCCAGGCGACGGGCCTTGTACAGGATCGAGAGGTGAGCTTGAGGGAGAGTTACCTCGGCGCGTTCCTCGTGTGCCTGTCGCGGGTTATCTCGAAGAATCTGAGCGTTTCGACGCTGGGGGTTTCGTCGATTTCGGCGAGGGAGGTTCTCAGGAGGGCAAGTGTTCGGGGGATGCTGTCGTGCTGACCTGTGCGGGATTGGAGTTGGGCGATGTCGCGGTAGAGGCTTTCGTTGTAGGGGTCGATGCGGCGGGCTTGTTCGAGGAAGTGGGCGGCGGTGTCGGGGTGGGATCGGAGGAGTTCGCGGATGAGGGTGCTGTGGGCGTCGAGGACGTCCCGGCGCAGTGTTTCGCGGGGGGCGTGAAGCCACTCGCCGTGGAGGTCGGTGGCGAGGTCGTCGTAGAGAGCGCCGATGCGGCGCAGTGCGGTCTTCTGCTGCTCGGTGTCGCTGGTGGCGGCGGTGGCGAGTTGGTCGTGGAGTTCCCACAGGTCGACGTGGACGTGGTCGACGTCGAGGTGGTAGGTGCCGTCGTGGTGTTGGAGAAGGTCGGCGAGTGCGTCGTCGTGGGTGGTGAGGGTGCGGCGGAGTTGGCTGACGGTGGCGTGGAAGGTGTTGCGTGGTTGGCGGGAGTCGGGCCACAGCGCGGCGCAGATGACGTCGCGGTGCGCGCCTCGGGGGTGGAGGGCGAGGAAGGCGAGCACTTCGCGCTGCCGTGGAGCCAGCCGGATCTCGGCCGTGCTGTCGGCTCCCTGGTGGTGGGTGAGGCGAACCCGGCCGAGCACCGCCAGGTCCGCCAGCCGGGAGGGGGCGGCGGCTCGCGGCGCCGGTGGAGCCTGGGGGTGAGGCTCGCCGTCGGTGTGCTTCGGCGGGGTGGACTCCGGCCTGTCGGGCGTTGCGGTGGGGTCGTCGTCCTCGGCCTCGTTCTTCTCGTCGTCGGCTGGGTTCGGGGTCGATGGTGAGGTGGGTGGGGCGGGTGCCGGGTTGCCGGTCTCAGCGATGCTGACCGCGCGGTGGGGGGCGGGTTTCGGTGGTGGGGTGGCCAGGTCTGGTTGGCGCAGGAGGTTCAGCAGGTCGCGGGCGTCCGTCTGGGGGACGGTGAACAGTCGTGCGCCTGCGGCCAGGGCCTGGGGTGTGTCGGGGCTGGTGGCGGTGATGCGGCCGTCGTCGCGGACGCGGAGCGTCGATCCTGGCTGCCAGGGGCCGAGCAGGATGCCGGTCATGCCGAGGGTGGAGCCGTTGTCGAGGATGGCCTGCAGCCGCCGGGCGGACTGCGGCTGAGGGGTGGCCAGGAGAACGAGTTCGTCCTCCGTGGAGGCGACTTCGCTGTCGGCCCTGGTGCGGGTGCGGGTGAGCAGCTGGTGCTCCATCACCTCCAGGGCGGCGTCGAGGTCGTCGACGAGGTGCAGCCGCGGTGGGTGCGGCGGGCGGGCTGCGTCGGGGCCGAGGAGTTGGGCGGCGTCGGTGGCGGGGATCAGCAGCCGGGTGGGGTCGGCGCCTGGGCGGTGGTGGTTGGCCACGATGGTGATCAGGAGGGCGCGGGCGGCGTGGTGGGCGCCGGGTCCGGTCAGGCCGAGTCCTCGGGTGCGGGCGAGGTCGACGGCGAGGGCGTGCCCGTCGCGGGTACCGGTGGCGGGTCCGTCTTCGGCGGCGGTGGCGTGGGCGAGGCGGTGGGCGTGCTCGCGCACGGCAGCCACCTCGGGCACGGAAGGCGGGGGCGTGGTGGGTGCCGGTTCCAGGGCCAGGTGTTCGGGGTCTTCTTCGGTGTCGGTGGGTGGTGCGGAGGGGTGTGCCCGGTCGTGGACGGTGGCGCGCAGGGTGCGCACGATGGGCGCGATGGCCGGTTCGTGGTGGCGAGGAGTGCCTGGGCGGTAGCGGATGCGGCGGCGGAGCTGGAGGGTGGCCCACGCGGCGGTGATCAGCGCGGCGAGGCCGAGCCCGACGTAGGCACCCGTTGGTGTGACGATCCCGGGCTCGTCGGAGGCGGCATCAGGGGCCTGGTGGGTGTGGTCGGGTGACGGCGAGGGTGAGGGCTGCTCCGGGTGGGATGGGGGCTGGGGGTGGCTGTGTTCCGGG